>CAYRXP010000174.1:0-4063 GCA_964428145.1 uncultured Enterobacteriaceae bacterium | reverse complement strand
GTTTGGGTATAGTTGGGGGTACTCACATGGAATTCAAGGCTGAACCTAACATTTTTGCTGTTAAATCGACAATCGGTATCACTCGCTCATAATCCATGCGTGTTGGCCCGATCACACCCAGTACACCCAGTATCTGGCCTTCAGACTCGTAGGGTGAAGTGACGATGCTGCAATCATCCAGCACTTCATAGCCTGATTCTTCGCCAATAAAGATCTGAACGCCTTTAGCATTGATTGACTGTTCAAGCAGGTGCAAAATATCGCGCTTCCGATTGAATGTATCGAATAAACGCTTGAGTCGATCGATATCTCCCCACCCCGACACCCCCATCAGGTTGGTTTCGCCTGCAAGGACATAGTCATCCTTTGAACCTGAATCAATGGCCTGCTGTGCCATTTCTATGGCTGCTTGCATTAACTGATTGACGTTATCTTTCATGCTTTCCAGCTCAGCCAGCATTTCCCTACGGATCTCGGGTAAATCTTTGTCCGAAAACATTTTATTGAGGTAATTGGCGGCTTGTTCCAGTTCTGACGCACTGAATGTCCGCGCTGTATGAATAATTTTGTTCTGGATTTCATTATCACTCATGACCAAAACAACCAGAATGCGGTTATCAGAGAGTGACATGAATTCAACCTGGTTCAATGTACTTTGCTCGAGTCGAGGTAGCATCACCACACTGGCGAGATGCGTAATATCGGACAGCATTGAAGAGGTTCGTTCCAGTAGATTTTGTATGCTATCACCCGAATCCATCTCCTCGGCAATGCGATGTATCTCTTCACTTCCAAGATCATTTACGCGGAGTAAGCTATCTACGAACAGACGATAACCCCGGGCCGTCGGGATTCGCCCGGCTGAGGTATGAGGCGAGCGCAAAAACCCCATATCTTCCAGATCTGCCATCACATTGCGTATCGTTGCTGCGCTAAGGTCCAGATCCAGATCACGTACCAGGGTACGAGAACCTACTGGCTGTCCATCATTAATAAAATGCTCGACTAATGATTTAAATAGAAACAGGCTGCGTTCAGGCAGTTCTTGAGATTTTTTTGATTTGGGCATACCTATCCCGTGATTACTCGCTTCATATGTGTAAAATTTAGCACTCTAGCGGAAAGAGTGCAAAACTTCGTTTGGCGGCTGAGTGTCGATCATGCTAAGTTTGCCCAATTCATTATCACAATGGCCAATAAAATAATGGTAGGAACCAAAGATAGTAACGCGTTCAAACGCATCGCGCTGATAACCAATTCAGAAGCCAGGAAAGTTGCTGAAACACTCAACAGTCTTATTGCGTATCTACAATCCTGTAAAACCGATTTTATTCTGGATGAATGTAGTTCTGCCCTGATCGAACAACTTGGGGCCGATAAAGCAGGGCTACCTAGTATGAAAGATGATAATTTTGATGCGGGCTGTGATCTGGCCATTGCCATCGGTGGTGATGGAACCATGCTGAAAGCAGCTCATCTAGCATGTCTGTATGACATTCCCTTACTGGGCATTAACAGGGGCCGCCTGGGGTTTTTAGCCGATATTCCGGCAGATGCGATAGAAGAATATCTAAAACCTATTCTTGCTGGTACTTTTGCGGAAGAAGAACGATTTCTGTTACATGTTGAGGTTCTGAGAGAAGGACAATCCATCTTTAAGAGCAGTGCATTGAATGATGTGATCCTGCACAAATGGAATATCGCAAAATTGGTAGAATTTGAAACCTACGTTGATAACAATTTTGTTCATCGGCAACGTTCAGACGGACTGATCATATCCACCCCAACGGGCTCTACAGCCTATGCACTCTCTGGGGGTGGGCCGATACTGCATCCCTCCCTGGATGCCCTGGTGCTTGTGCCTATTTGCCCGCATACATTAACTAACCGGCCGATTGTCATTGATGGAAATAGTCTAGTTGAGATCGTCGTTGGTACGCGTGAGATCGATCACGCCCGTTTGACTTGTGATGGAGATATTGAAATAGAACTTGCACCAGGAGATCGAATCCGTGTGCAGAAGAAAGATAAAAAGGTTCGGCTGATCCATCCCAGAGATCATGATCATTTCAGTACCCTCCGGGCAAAATTGCAGTGGGGCACAGAAGTTTGCTGAAACACCTCCACATCAGAGACTTTGCTGTCATTGAAGAAGTGGATATAGCCTTTAATGATGGGCTAACTGTTTTCACGGGTGAAACAGGCGCCGGCAAGTCGATCATGGTGGGCGCGCTCGGACTGGTGTTGGGTGATCGATCAGATAGTGGCATCGTACGTACCGGTTGTGAGCGGACTGAAATCACGGCGATTTTTGATATTGAAAACGAAGACGGCATCCAGTCCGTATTAGCGGAACAGGAAATTAGCTGTGAAGACGAGTTGATCCTACGCCGTGTGATTAATAAAGATGGGCGCTCCCGCGCTTATGTCAACGGCAGTTCTGTGCCTGCACAATTATTACGCGCTCTAGGTGAACGCATGGTTGATATTCACGGTCAGCATACACATCAATCCTTATTAAAAGCAGACGTTCAAAGAAACCTGCTCGATGAATTCGGAAATCATCAGCAACAATTAAACGAGGTAAAGGATGCCTGGAAATTATGGCATGCAACCGAGCTTGAATTACAGGCGCTAAGCGGTGATAGCCGCGACCACGATGCGCAGATGACATTACTTCAATATCAGATTCAGGAACTGGAGGCACTCAATCCGGGCGAATCAAAATTCAGTGATGTGGAAGAGGAATATGGCCGTCTGTCGAATGCAAACCGCATACTGGAAGTTTGCCAGGAGACACTTCAACATCTTTCTGATGACGAGCATTCTACCCAGAGCCAAATCAGCCATCGTTTAAACGAGCTACAAGATATTCAGAAATTTGATCAATCCCTATCTTCCGTAATTGATCTTCTTAACAACGCAACAATCCAGGTTAGTGAGGCGAGTGACGAATTACGTCACTATCTGGATAGACTTGAACTTGACCCTGAGAAACTCAAAACGGTTGAAGATAAGCTTGGGGCACTCCATGACATGGCGCGGAAGCATAAGATCCAGCCTGAAGAATTGACCGACCATCTCCTTACGCTACAGGAAGAATTACACAAACTGGAAAACAGTGAAGCACGATACAGGGAATTACTGACACTTCAGGAGACAACCATTGAACAATACCGAAAGGCTGCCGCCAGATTAAATCAATGTCGACAACAATCTGCCCATAGGCTCAGTGATGACATCACGAAGAAGTTAAACGAACTGGGCATGCCAGGGGGACAATTTTCGATAGAAATAAGCGACATTGGAAAAGACACACCGCTACAACATGGCATGGATAAAATTGGATACCTGGTTTCGCTCAATCCCGGTCAACCGCTACAACCATTAAGTAAAGTTGCCTCTGGGGGCGAGTTATCTCGAATCAGTTTGGCAATACAGGTGACGGGAAGTAAAGACAAAGGCATCCCGACACTCATATTTGATGAGGTAGATAGTGGCATTGGCGGGGGTGTAGCTGAAATTGTGGGCAAGCTTTTACACAGTCTATCTGACAAGCGACAAATATTTTGCGTTACGCATTTACCGCAAATTGCATCACAGGGGGATCATCATATGCAAGTCGCCAAAGCGACGCATGCGGAGACAACGCTGACCCGTGTCAGCGAGTTGAGTACAGAAGAACGTGTAGACGAAATTGCACGTATGCTCGGCGGGGTAAAAATTACAGAACAAACACTGGCTCACGCAAAGGAAATGTTAAAAGTCTGATAGAAAACATGACCTAAGGGTAGCCCTATTGGTTATCCTCTTCTTTAGGCGTGACATACAGCACCAGGCTGTGTTCCTCCAGCTTATATCCATGTTGTTCAGCAATTTCTTTTTGTATCCGTTCAATTTCCTCATTCTTGAATTCCATCACTTTGCCCGTCTTTAGACAGACCATATGGTCATGATGCCCGCCACTATTAATCTCAAATACAGAATGACCGGAGTCAAAATGGTGCCGAATAACCAGCCCAGCTGCTTCAAACTGGGTTAACACACGATAAACGGTTGCCAG
>CAYRXP010000173.1:0-4076 GCA_964428145.1 uncultured Enterobacteriaceae bacterium | reverse complement strand
ATGCAGGGCCAGATGAAATCTGACTAACAATGACACCATGACCATTTATTTCCAGTTCCTTACGTTGTTCTTCCGTTAAATCATCAACGCTGATATTCAGAGAGTTTTGTCCTGTACTCCCTTTTTCCCCTGTTGCAGAAAGCCTGATACTGTTGTCAACTGGCAATTCCGCAATTTTTACTCTCAGGCTTACCGTTTCCCCATGTCGAATCACCTCTACGGGGACATTTTTGCCAACTTTTGTACTGCCCACTATTGGTGGCAGATCCGATGAGACATCTATTTTGTCTCCATTAAAACTAACGATAACATCGCCAACCTTAAATCCGGCTTCTTCAGCGGGACTGTCTGACAAAATTTTTGCAACTAGCGCCCCATGTGGTTTTTTCATGGCAAAGGATTCAGCCAATTCTCTGGTAACATCCTGTATCAAAACACCTAGCCAGCCACGAGACACATGACCATGCTTTCTTAACTGTTGATAAATATCTTTGACAACATTAATAGGAATCGCAAAAGACATGCCCATATAACCGCCCGTACGGCTGTAAATTTGGGAATTAACGCCTATGACTTCACCTTGCAAGTTAAATAATGGACCACCTGAATTCCCTGGGTTGATCGCAACATCAGTTTGAATAAAAGGCACATAATTTTCGTTCGGCAAACTTCTACCCATCGCACTTATAATGCCTTGCGTTACAGAATGTTCAAAACCAAAAGGCGAGCCAATCGCTAAGACCCATTCACCAACTTTTAACTTTGAAGAGTTACCCATTTTTAATGTTGGCAATCTTTTAGAATCAATTTTTAATACAGCAATATCGCTGCGTTCATCAGTGCCAATGACTTCGGCCACAAACTCTCTTCGATCGTTGAGACGAACGATGATTTCATCTGCATCTTTCACGACATGGTTATTAGTGATGATGTAACCATCAGCAGACATGATAAACCCGGAACCGAGTGATGTTCTCTGTTGATGAGGCGCCATGCCTTCGGGGACTTCTCCGAAAAACTTGTTAAAGAAATCATAGAGCGGACTATCTTTTGGAACATCAGGAAAATTGTGTCCCTGAATCTGTGACCTCACATTACCCTTTTGGAGGGTTGTACTAATATTCACGACTGCAGCTGAATTTTTTTCCACCAACGGCGTAAAATCCGGTAGCGAACGTGCCTGTAGGGGTTGAATTGATAAAACCAGGCAGATATAGACGAGACTCAATGCTCTTTTAGATAACAGGATTCCGTAGCTCATAGTTACTCCACAAAAATAGAAATTTTATATGATAATATTTTAGGCAAATAGGTGTTTCTACAAATAGAAAATAATGATTATTCGCGAATTAATTACTTGTTTGAAACGACAGATTTAGCCATCAATTTGACCGTATCTCGGGGAACTTCACCAATAGCAGTAATCAGATAGCTATCTGTCATCGTTGAAAAGGTATTGACGCCTCCCATACTGGAAGGACCTGTTACAATGCTTCCAGGTTTATCAAGTTTTTCTACAAATACTGACACCAAAGCCAAACCATCCGAATACATCAGGTGTTCAACAGGCATCTGACTTTCATCAACGGTTTGTTTTTCGTAATCACTCATTGCAAAACCATTGGGCATCCACGTTGCCTCCCAGGATATATCTCCACTATATACAGGCACTTCATCTGTGGAATTATCATACCAGGTGTAACCTACACCTGAAATTTCAGGCTTCAACCACTCATCAGGAATGTCCTCCATAATCTGAAGTTTTGCAAAGAAAAATTGCTCAAGTGACTCACCTTCCTTGTTTTTCAATTCAGATTTAAGAAGCAACTTCGACTCCAGGTCGATCCATAGCTGATAGCCATAACGATATTTGTCTTTGGGCACGATATTCACTATCCATGCAGGCCTGTTAGCAACACGGTCCTGCCCAGCAATTGAAAAATTGTAATACTTGGAGACCTTTCCTATTTGTTCAGGCAATTGACTGATTTTGAATTGCCCTGGATTACTTTTTTCTACCATCACCGATTCGTCATCCGGCAGAATACAAATCACAGAATTTTTATTGCGTATGACTTCACGAGCAAAGCCCGTTAATGAAACAATCCTTTCCTGGACACCATTTTCATCGACTTTGTGAATAATGCGCATTGTGTGCATCTTCCCGTGACGACGATAAATAAAAATACCTTCGTAATTGAGTTCATAATTTGCTTGAGACATTTGATTTATCAGCTGTTGGGCCGGTGGCATTTGATCGTCAGCAGATAGAGCTGCTGAAAGCAGCATTAAAGGCAGAAACAGGAAACTCAGAGACGGAGGAGCCAAATGCAGAAAACGTGGCAACAAAATTTTATCCAACACCATTGCTTTGCTTATTTCATTGTCCCTGTTTCATTGGCAACCAGTCTCACATGCGGTGGCATACTCCTGACACCTGAATTTACCCGATATTCGTTGTAATTAACCAAATATCGGCTCAGTCGAGGATCCAGGCTTCGATATTGTTGAGCCTGAGCTTGTTCTTTTTGCGGTGTTGCAAACTGTGGTGTCACCGCCAAGGATGGTGGGGTCGTGGCTATACTGGACTGTGCAATAACTTGCTGGCCTCTTACAGGGCTTTGGTTGGTTTGCTGAACATTAAAAATAGCAACAGCAGCAACTGAGGCGGCAATGGCAAACCCTATGACAGGCCTCATCATGCCAGATGATTTCTTTTGGGGAGCAAGAATAGTTGGTTGTGAAGCAATAGCCTGACTCACATTATCAGCAATATCTTCGATACGTTCCGGTAAATGGCCACGCATAGAATCACCAATCAAGTGGTATCTTGCCCATGTCTCTTTGGCCTCATCATCTTCTAACAGCGTATTAATCACAGACGATGTTTCATGGCTTAGTTCATCATCTATCAGGGCCGATAATTGTTCACGCTTTTGCTCGTTCATCTCATTTCACTCATTTTCAAGTAATGGTTTTAACTCTCTATCTATCGCCTCACGAGCCCGGAAGATACGTGATCTGACCGTACCAATCGGACAGTCCATGGCGCTCGCAATATCTTCATAACTTAATCCTTCTACCTCGCGTAAAGTAATTGCAATCTTCAAATCCTCAGGCAATGCCTCAATCGAATTGAGGATAGTTTCCTGTATCTCATCCCTTAACAACAAGTGTTCAGGGGTCTCCTGATGCCTTAGAGTGTGATCACCCTCGATTTGTTCCACATCTTCAATATCTTGTGCGGACTCAAGTGGTCTCCTCGACTTGACTGCCAGGTAATTCTTCGCCGTATTGACCGCTATACGGTACATCCACGTGTAAAAGGCGCTCTCACCACGAAAGTTTGGCAATGCTCGATAGGCTTTGATAAAGGCCTCCTGAGTAATATCCTGTGCATCAGTGGGATTGTGTACAAATCTTGAGACCAAACTGATAATGCGCTGCTGGTATTTAAGTACCAGAAGATCAAAAGCTTTCTTGTCACCATTTTGTACTCTTTCTACCAGTTGCTTGTCTGTAACGCTTTCGCCCATTCAGGCAAACCCCATGTGTTATGATCCGTGGATAAAATATTGTTTTTATTTTTTATTTATTGACCCAAATCAGAAACCTGAGTTCCCACGCTGAGTTCCAAGAGTAAATTCTAATCAACAGCTTACATTTGTTTCCGCGTATACTATCTTAAGATACATGACACACCAATACCAACATGATGTGCTAATCATAGGCAGTGGAGCCTCTGGTCTGAGTCTCGCGCTCCAATTGGCGGAGTACGCAAGCGTCGCCGTCATGTCTAAGAGTGAATTGACAGAAGGCGCGACCTTTTATGCACAAGGTGGGGTTTCGGCTGTCCTCGACACGTGTGATTCAATAGATTCACATGTCCAGGATACATTACAAACAGGTGCGGGGCTCTGTAATGAAGAGATAGTCCGCTTTGTCGTGGAACATGGACGCGAAAGTATTCAATGGCTGACGGATCTAGGCGTAAATTTTACCAGAGTCGTCGATGCTGATGGGAGTATGGACTTCCACCTACACAAGGAAGGCGGCCATACGCATCGTAGAATTAT
>CAYRXP010000172.1:0-4086 GCA_964428145.1 uncultured Enterobacteriaceae bacterium | reverse complement strand
CATCATCTTCATTAGAAATATATATATTGCCATTGGGATGAACCGCAAATGTTTCTGGATCAGAGCCGGATTTGAACTTTCGTAGGACTTCGAGTGTTTTAGGATCGAATACTGCGATGAGGTTCTCTTCGCTAACAGCAACATAGACTTCCGTGCCATCAGGTGAAATTCCAATTCCACGAGGACGTTCACCGATTGCGATTTCACCTTCAACTTCAAGTGTCTCACCATTGATTACGCTAATAGTGTTACTTCTTTCGTTGGTGATAAAAATTCTACCCGTTGGTTCTGCAAATATACTTTGTGATAAAAATACAAACGAGCATATACCGGCTAAAACATAGTGTTTCATTAATTCTCTCCTAAAAAATTCATTATCAATTGTTATTTTTCACAGTTCAAAAGACCCAGGCTATCCAGCGTCGGGGGTTTAGCTACACCGCGAACGGGTGCCTCACCGACAATTTTATCTTCTTCTACCAACAGGATAAGTTGTCTTAATTGGCCCGTGTCTCGAAAATTCATGTTACTGCCTTTCTGACCGTCAAAAGACAGATTTGTCTTTAAATGTTTAAGCATTTGTTTCGCATCGCTGATATTTTCTCTGGCAACCGAATCAGATGTCATTTTCACTGCGGCCCAACCAGCCCAGGCAGTGTCATCCATCGTTTTATGCTGTCCTTTCTTGAATCGCTTATTCAGATCTCTTGCAGCAAACTTCACAAAATCCCCATGCCACGCTTGCGCTTGCGCATTTGAATCCGGGTTTTTTTGTTTCCACTGTATAACGGCATCAGCTTTCATGCTTATGCTTGGTATGGCATGCAAAGCATTTGGCAGACAGGCCGTTCTTAAACTATCGTCTTCGATAGAGATATTAAAAAGCGGTGTATTTGCTAGTGTGTCGCTAAGTTTAATAAAGTCCTTATATTCGACGATGGCTATGACGGCGATGTAGCTGGAAAAATCCTTCGTGTCAGCATCTTCAATTGTCATCATATCTAGCCTGTACTTTTGACCTAAGAATTGTCCCTGTACATTGGCTTCAGCAAGACCTTGTTTAACGCCTAGCAGACCACTGTGTGATTCTGGACCGATGTAGGCAAAATCAACCTCTAGTGTTTTCGCCGATACGCCGATAGGAGTGATAAACAAGAGGCTCAGGGTGAGGTAATGGCTATTAATTATTTTCTTTAACATGAGATAACATTTATATTTTATTCAGTAAGTTATGATTCTTTTCTAAAAAATAATTCATATTGATGTTTCGCCTGTTAGCTACCTGTTAATCATACTATCGTCTGACCGCAGACTGTAACGTAAATTCAATCCAGAATGGATAGGAAAATTGCCTTTAGTTTTGCAAAAACGATTGTGAATTAAAACCAATAATATGATTGCATAAATAGGGTTATAATTGGATTAGCTGAAACACAATCCAAGTGAGAGCATTTTAACAAATGCGTCTCGTTAGGGGGGGGAAGTTTGCATGCTGAAATCTTTACAGATAGAGCCGGAGAAATGTACTGGTTGTTTACAATGTGAAATGGCCTGTTCCTATGAAGCCACTGGCTTATTCAACCCGGCAAAATCCAGAATTAAAGTATTCACTTTCCATGAAGAAGGACGATTTGTTCCCTACACCTGTACGCAATGCGAAGAAGCCTGGTGTATGCATGCCTGTCCAGTTGAAGCGATTGTTATCAATGAAGCCACAGGGGCAAAAGAAATACTTGAAGACATTTGCGTAGGCTGCAAAGTCTGCACGGTCGCATGTCCATTCGGCACCGTGAATTACGATCATGACACCAGGGTGGTTATAAAATGTGATTTGTGCGGTGGCGATCCCCAATGTGCCAGTGTTTGCCCAACCGACGCAATTACCTATGTCGATGCAGACCATACTGGTTTAGAACGTATGCGCGCGCATGCAGCGCAATCTTAGGAGATAACCCATGGCTTGGACACGAAATGTATTACGTATTAATTTGACTGATGGCTCAATTTCTAAAGAGCCGCTCAATATGGAATGGGCCAATGATTATCTGGGGCAACGTGGCCTTGCAACCAAATACCTGGTCGAAGAAATTGATCCCATGTGTGATGCGCTTGGCCCCGATAACAAATTGATCATGGTAACAGGACCCCTCACTGGGACGATGGCATCTACAGGTGGCCGTTATTCCGTCGTGACCAAAAGCCCGTTGACCGGTGTCTTGGCCTGCTCAAATTCTGGCGGATTCATCGGCGCTGAAATGAAAAGTGCAGGTTGGGACATGATCATCTTTGAAGGCAAGTCACCCGAGCCTGTTTATCTTTACATAGAGAATGAAAAAGCAGAGCTTGTCCCTGCTGATGAAATCTGGGGTAAATCTGTTTGGGAAGCGGATGAAATCTTACATAAGAAATACCAGGATCCTCTATTGAGGATTGCAGCAGTGGGTCGATCTGCAGAAGCAGGGTGTTTATATGCCGGGATTATTAATGATCTGCATCGGGCCGCAGGTCGTTCTGGCGTTGGTACCGTAATGGCCTCTAAGAACCTGAAAGCGGTTGCGGTACGCGGAACGAAGGGCGTTGGCAATATCAATGACCCTGTTGCCTTCATGAAAGTCACCACCGAGGCCAAAAAAGTTCTGGTAGAAAATGCCGTGACAGGCGAAGGCCTGCCTGTACTGGGCACGCAAGTCTTAATGAATGTCATCAATGAGATGGGGGCAATGCCGACCCGTAATTATACTGAGGTCCAGTTTGAAGACGCAGGCGATATCTCAGGTGAAGCGATGCTGGAGCCCCGTGAAAGTGATGGCAAAGCCAATCTCACAACGAATGCGGCTTGCTTTGCGTGCACCATTGCCTGTGGAAGAATTTCCACCATAGATCGCACTCATTTTACCATTGAAAACAAACCAGAATATTGGGGTAATTCCGGCGGTCTGGAGTATGAGGCTGCCTGGGCGTTTGGTTCGGATTGTGGCGTCAATGATATGGATGCCCTGACCTATGTCAATTTTCTCTGCAATGAAGATGGTTATGATCCTATCTCGTTTGGTTCAACCGTCGCTGCCGCGATGGAGTTGTTTGAGGTGGGGGCAATTACCACTGAGCAAACGGATGGCGTGGAATTCAAATTTGGTTCGGCTGAGGCCCTGGCCAAGGCGGGTGAATGGGTCGCAACGGGGGAGGGCTTTGGTAAAGACCTTGGGTTGGGTTCAAAAAGGCTTTGTGAGAAATACGGACATCCGGAATTTTCCATGACCGTCAAGGGTCAGGAATTTCCGGCTTATGATCCGCGTGGGATTCAGGGAATGGGCTTGGCTTATGCCACCGCCAACAGGGGGGCTTGTCATTTGAGAGGGTATACCGTTGCCTCAGAAGTATTGGGTATTCCGGTAAAAACCGACCCATTGGAAACCGAGGGTAAGGCCGAGCTGGTGAAGGCATTTCAGGATGGGGCCGCAGTGGTTGACTCAGCAGGTATTTGTGCCTTTACGACTTTTGCCTGGACCATGGAAGACATCGCGCCACAGATTGATGCCGCGTGCGAAGGAGACTGGAGTGTTGAGAGATGTATGGAGGTGGGTGAACGTATCTGGAATCTTGAGCGAGATTTTAATAACGCAGCAGGAATGACTGCGGCCGATGACACCTTGCCTAAGCGCTTATTGAAGGACGCGGCAAATATTGGCCCGGCTAAAGGTCGAGTCAACGACCTGGATAAGATGTTGCCGGAATACTATGAACTTCGTGGTTGGACACCTGATGGTCAATTGACTGACGAAACCCGCGCTCGATTCGGTCTCTAAATTCTTCATGAATGATCTATTCAGGAGTTAAACAATGAAGCATGTCATTATCGGAGCAGGTCCAGCCGGTGTCATTGCTGCAGAAACGTTGCGTAAGGGTCAGCCGGATTCAACAGTCACGATCATCAATGATGAGCCGGAACCACCATATTCCCGTATGGCGATTCCCTATCTACTGATTGGGAGAATTGATGAAGCAGGGACCTATCTGCGCAAGTCAGGCTCACATTTTGCGGATGCCGGTATTGAGATCATGCAAGACCGTGTATCCAGTGTGGAG
>CAYRXP010000171.1:0-4155 GCA_964428145.1 uncultured Enterobacteriaceae bacterium | reverse complement strand
AAGTTTTGTACATGGATGTACTTATACTGCGATCGCATGGATGCGAAGGAGCAGTGACCTCGCCATAGAAGCGAAACCAAAACTTAAAAGATGCTCAAAAATCAAACTTTCGCCAAAACTAATAATACACACATAAACTCACAACTCACTCAAAGGCCACCTCGGCCTCCCCCCAAACCCCAAAGCCTCCCCAGCCCCTGCCTGTAACCGTAATGCGCCAGCATAAGCGATCATGGCGCCATTATCTGTACAGAACTCAGGCCTGGGATAAAACACCTCTGCACCTTCCGCATGACATACTGCTTTCAGCTTTTCTCTTAGCTGAGTATTTGCACTCACGCCCCCTGCTGCAACCAATGTCTTAATCCCGGTTTGCTGGAGGGCCCGCTTGCATTTAATCCCCAGGGTATCAACTGCGGCCTCAACAAAGGCACAGGCAATGTCGGCTTTAGTTTGCATATCATCACCTTCTTTTTTAAAAGTATTCACGGCAAAGGTTTTCAAACCACTGAAACTAAAATCCAACCCTGGTCTGTCGGTCATGGGTCGTGGAAAGCGGAACCTGTCAGGGTTCCCCGATTCTGCCAGTGCCGACAATGGCGGCCCACCGGGAAAGCCCAGGCCCAATAATTTAGCGGTTTTGTCAAACGCTTCACCAGCGGCATCATCCAGAGATTCACCCAATATTTCGTAGCTGCCAATGGCTGCAACCTTGACTAACATTGTGTGGCCACCGGAAACAAGTAAGGCAATAAAAGGGAATTCCGGGGGATTGTCTTCCAACATCGGCGCTAACAAATGACCTTCCATATGATGCACGGCCACCGCAGGGATATTCCAGCCATAGGCAAGGCTTCTGCCTGTTGAGACACCGACGAGTAAGGCACCAATCAATCCTGGACCTGCAGTGTAGGCAACACCATCCAGATCTCTGCCCGACACTTTCGCGTCAGTGAATACTTTCCTGACCAGTGGAATAATCCTGCGTACATGATCTCTGGAGGCGAGCTCAGGCACCACCCCACCATAGATTTCGTGGACTGAGATCTGACTGTGCAGAGCATGGGCAAGTAAGCCCTGTTCTGTGTCATATAGTGCGACCCCAGTTTCGTCGCAGGAGGTCTCCAATCCTAATATTTTCATTCAATCACACGCATTTTCTGTAGTTTTACCCCAAAATAAGCCCTAAAGGCTAATAATCATTGCATTTCTGCTGCCAGACACTAGAATTACCGACTTTTCTCGTTCGAGCTGGTCAAGTTATTTAATCAGCGTAAACGATTTTCGAAAACCATTTTTAAGAAACGGTAATTATATGCCATCAGTAAGAGTTAGAGACAACGAGCCTTTTGAGATTGCCATGCGTCGCTTCAAACGTACTTGCGAAAAGGCCGGGATCCTGGCCGAAGTACACAAACGTGAATTTTATGAAAAACCAACGCAGGTCAGAAAACGTAAAGCTGCTGCAGCTGTTAAGCGCCATCAGAAAAAGGTCATGAAAGAATTAAACAGACGTATCCGCCTTTACTAAGCTCTGTTTTATCCTTACCCCGGTAAATCTGCCTGAAAACTGCTTAATCCCCCTGCCCGTGAGTCCAACCAAACAACGAATCATTGAAGATGTTAAAGTGGCCATGCGCAACAAAGATAAGGACCGCCTGGGTGTACTGCGTTTAATTACAGCTGCCTTCAAGCAAAAAGAAGTCGACGAGAGAATTGAGCTGGATGACGCGATGGTACTTGCGATTATGGGTAAGATGACAAAACAAATTCGTGATTCAATACAGCAGTTTGAACAAGCGGGTCGAGACGACCTTGTGAAAAAAGAAAAATTCGAGCTAAAGATTATTCAGGAATACCTTCCGGCGCAACTTACCGAAGACGAAATCAAACAATTAATTACTGAATCAATTACTGAATGCGGAGCAGAATCTGTAAAAGACATGGGCAAGGTGATGGGTGTCCTGAGACCCCGTCTTCAAGGCCGTGCAGATATGGGACAGGTCAGCGCTCTGGTCAAACAACAGCTCGGCTAAATTTCAAAAAATTATATCCCAGTCTCACACGCCATGAGGCAATTCAACAGAGTTATCAATGATTTGACTTCAGCAATTTCCAGGAAAAATTCAAGGCAAATCTCTGGCTGAATCTCCGGATCAATTTACGACGGGATTTATTGATATACTAATCCCAGAATATGGCCGGCCTGATCCCACAACATTTTATTGATGAATTATTAACACGTATCGATATCGTCGATATTGTTGATGGGTACGTCGCTCTAAAAAAAGCAGGCAGGGACTTCAAAGCATGCTGTCCATTCCATGATGAGAAAACCCCTTCGTTTACCGTCAGCCAGAACAAGCAGTTCTACCACTGCTTTGGCTGTGGGGCACATGGTAGCGCCATCAGTTTTCTGATGGATTATAACGGCATGGATTTTATCGATGCCGTAGAAGAACTTGCGTCTCGTGCCGGACTGGAAGTCCCTCGAGAGGGGGGTGATTTCAGTAAAAAAAGAGATAATGCTGAGCTTTACGAACTGATGGAGCTGATTGTTCGGCACTTCTGTCGACAATTACGTGAACATCCTGAGGCTCAACGCGCGGTAGACTATCTTAAACAAAGGGGATTCTCCGACGAACTCGCCAGGGAATTTGAACTGGGATTTGCCCCTCCGGGCTGGGATAATCTGCTCAATGCATTAGGCAATTCCAATGCCGCAAAAAAACGATTATCGGACGTCGGCACGACTCTGAAAAAAGATAAGGGCGGTTACTACGATCGTTTCCGTGACAGGATAATTTTCCCAATTCGCGATCAACGGGGCCGGGCGATAGGCTTTGGGGCTAGGGTCCTCGATGACAGCCTGCCGAAATATCTCAATTCACCTGAGACACCGATTTTTCATAAGGGTCAAGAGCTCTATGGTCTATATCAGGCACGACGTAAGCTTAAGGATATTGAGCGTATTTATATTGTCGAAGGTTATATGGACGTTCTTGCGCTGGCTCAACGAGGCATAAGAAATGTCGTTGCTTCTCTGGGCACAGCAGTCACAGAGAGTCATCTTGAAAGACTTTACCGAGTATGCCCACAGATCATTTTCTGTTTTGATGGTGATAGTGCCGGACAAAAAGCCGCATGGCGAGCAATGGAAATTGCCCTGCCCTTGCTTAAAGAAGGTCGTCAGATCCATTTCATGTTTATGCCTGAGGGTGACGATCCGGATACTTATGTTCATAAGCATGGTCGGGAAAAGTTCGAAGATATAAATAATTATGTGCCCCTGTCGGATTATCTGATTGAAAAACTTAAACAGGAAACTCATCACGAAAGTCGTGAAGGGATGGGACAGCTGGTTGATGGCATCGTACCTCTGGTCGGCAGGCTCCCTGTTGGCGCTTTACGTGAGCTTTTGATCAAAGATGTTGCCAGACTGGCAGACATGGAACTCGATAGTCTCAAAAATCTTATTGATCAAAAACAGGCACCAGTTAAGAAAACAAAAGCGCAACATCTTGTATCAACAAATCAATTGAATAAAGAACACAACGCTCTGGTTGCTAGTGCAATCAGTTTCCTGTTACAGAACCCGGAATTGGGGTTAGACGTAGAGCCGGATATTTTAAATGATATAGACACACAAGGTGTGGATTTTCTCAGGGAATTATTGGTTTTGATTCATAAACAACCTGAGATATCTTGTGCTGGTATATTGGAACATTGGCGTGACAGTAAATATGATAAACGCCTGAAGGAATTATCAATCAAGGATAATTTACTTACCGAGCTAGAAGCTATTAAGGGAGAATTTCTGGAAATCGTTGAAAAAATCAGGAACGATTACGAGCAACAGCTACAGGCTAAGCGCACTAGAGACGGCTATGAACAACAGTTACAATCCAAACGCTCTCAGAGACAGAATATAAAGAATCCGAGCGAAGCTCACTGCATAAACCCCACCCCCGCCACCGATTCGGAAGAGTAAATCGAACTGGCATGTGCCGAAAATTATGCTATAATTGGCCGTTTGGGGAGAATGCTTTTCCCTTCATAAACAGTCACTTAACTTTAAGATACAGGCAAGTGAATAAAACCAAGAGGGATGAGAAGACCTTACGGCCCACGGCTGAGCACACGATGGAAGAATTA
>CAYRXP010000170.1:0-4169 GCA_964428145.1 uncultured Enterobacteriaceae bacterium | reverse complement strand
AGCGCAGTAATAAAGCCAAAGATCATAAGTGTAATATTGCTTGTACGAGCAAGTAGGGAAGTGAGGTTACTATCTAATTTTAATCGTTCGGCGGCACTAATGATTATTCTTTTTACTATTTTCGCAAGGATAAAAAAAGCGACTAAAATCACGACAACTCCAATTACTCTCGGCATCCAAAGAATCGCTTCGTTAAGTAAATATTGTACTGGATTTTCCACAGTCTACTAACTCTCCTATTGTCCTTCTCAAAGAAATAGCTATCAGTTGGGCTAAGGGACGACGCTTTTTATCGCCCCGCCCTTGAGCGATTGCTTATGCCTTTCTACCATAGGCCAATTATATAATCTAGGATTGATAAAATAAAAACAGGTATTGCGCTTATAAGTGCAGTCCAGAATACAATCATTCTATTCTTGTTACTCGATTCAGAATATTTATGCCCTGTATATATACCTGTAATTACACCGCACGTAGTTAATATGATATAACCACCAAATATACCGTAAAATACCCATGCAATAAAAACAGACTTTAATATTTCTATAATACTAGAATCATATGTA
This sequence comes from uncultured Enterobacteriaceae bacterium, assembly GCA_964428145.1. Lineage (GTDB taxonomy): Bacteria > Pseudomonadota > Gammaproteobacteria > Eutrophobiales > Eutrophobiaceae > SMWN01. The sequence continues at coordinate 3,603 of CAYRXP010000170.1, read as the reverse complement.
CTAAATTCTCCAAAAGGCCCGATGTATCCACCCATTGGAATTGGAATTCGAAATATATATGCAAATAATATTGCTACTAATAAGCTGGATGAGATAGCTGTAATTATACCCTTTAATGCATCCATGAATTTATTCATTGAGAAGCATAACGGTTGAGCTAATGGGCCCGCTTTGCACCGGTGGAGTGAATATTAATTTTAACCATGCACTACTCCCCATAATCCTATAATGGCAAGTGATGAACATATAAAGGCAGACAATATCGATACAATAGATACTTTTCTTATTTCTGGATGTCTCAATCCTAGAATACCAAATAAAAAATTGAGCAATGCTAATATTATTATTGTAATTGGCAGGCCAAAATAAATGATCGCCCCCCATTCCCACTGTCGCCAGAACTCCAAGCCAATTGCATACCAAGCAATTTCTTTAAAAATCATAGCCAACCACAATGTAATGAGTAGCCATTTCATTTTTATTTTATGATTCATTCTAACGACCTTGCTAACTTTCGTGGAGAGTTTTTTATGCTGATCCGGTTTAACGATTTGTTAGCTGATTTTTCTTTATTGATTTGACTCACTTAATGTCTTTACATTTGATTTCTCAATTTAAGTAATTACTTCCAGGCCAGTCATATAAGGCTTCAAAACTTCTGGTACAGTAATACGTCCTTCACTGTCTTGATAGGTTTCCAATACGGCGACCAGCGTACGACCCACTGCCAGACCTGACCCATTTAAGGTATGCACCAGTTCTGGCTTGCCGGTTTCAGGATTACGCCAACGGGCTTTCATACGGCGTGCCTGAAAATCTTCAAAGTTACTGCATGAAGAAATTTCCCGATATTTTTCTTGGCCGGGCAACCAGACTTCAATGTCATAGGTTTTTGTCGCTGCAAAACCGATATCTCCACCGCAGAGCGTGACAACTCGGTATGGCAGATCCAGTAATTGTAGAATTTTTTCTGCATGCCCGGTTAATTCTTCAAGGGCATCATATGAATCTTCAGCTTTGACCATCTGCACCAATTCGACTTTCTCAAACTGATGCTGGCGGATCATCCCACGTGTATCTTTGCCATAGGAACCTGCTTCACTACGGAAACAAGGCGTATGGCAGACATATTTGCGAGGCATTGTTTCTGCTGACAGTATCTGGTCTCTAATCAGATTTGTGACCGGCACTTCCGCTGTCGGGATTAGGTAAAAACCGTGTTCCTCAATATGAAATAAATCTTCGTCGAACTTAGGTAATTGTCCCGTCCCGCGTAAACTATCTGCATTCACCAGATAAGGAACATTCAGCTCTGTATAGCCATGTTCGCTAGTGTGTATATCTAACATGAAGTGAATCAGGGCCCGGTGTAGGCGAGCAATTTCACCTTGCATGACCAAGAATCGTGATCCTGTGATACGCGCGCCTGCCTCAAAATCCAGCAGTCCCGTTGATTCCCCTAAATCAACATGATCTTTAACCGTGAAATCAAAGACCTTTGGTTCGCCCCAACGGCGGACTTCTTCATTATCTTCTTCTGACTCTCCTTCAGGGACTGATTCATGAAGAATATTGGGTATCCCCATGACAATCTCATTTATTTCCTTTTGAATTTCAGTGAGCTTATCTTCGCTGCTCTTTAATTCGTCGCCCAATGATGCAACTTCATCAAGCAGCGATTGAATGTCTTCATCTTGTGCTTTTGCCTTACCAATAGCTTTTGAACGCGTATTCCTTTGTTGCTGTAACTCCTGTGTTTTTACCTGTATTGCCTTACGTTTTTCTTCCAGAGTTTCAATGGCAGCAATATCAAGTGTAAAACCTCGTTTAGTCAGCGCCTTTGCAACTTGTTTGATATCATTTCTTAGTACTTGTGGATCCAACATGAGTTACGACTATCCTTATTTATTTTTATAAATTTATTTTTGCAGGCCAGTAAACAATGTGCCCAGGTTTTATAATGGTGTTCAAATACTCGACGATGGGTACGACCTTTTCGGTTTTGTCAAAAAATTCAATGACAATAGGTAAATCCAGCGACATATCGATCAAGGTTGATGAATGCACCGTTCCGGAACTACCGAATCCTGTAATGCCACGGAATACGGTCACACCCTGCACCTTACTTTCATCATGTAAGTATTGCAGGAGTTCTTGCATGTGTGCCTTGGCTTCATGTAGATATATCCTGACAATGGTGACTTCAGATTCGTTCATACATTTCTCCCTACGACCATGCCCAACCAGCAACCCAATATGCACAATGTAACACTCAAAAGAATATTCATTGCCGCTTTTAATTGTTCTCCTGATTCAATTAAATTCAATGTTTCAATTGAAAACGTTGAAAATGTTGTGAATGCACCAAGCAACCCAATCATCAGTCCTGCACGCCACTCAACGCTTACATCCATCCGTTCGATCATAAATACATATATAAAACCCATGAGAAGTGAACCAGTGACATTGACAGTTAATGTTCCATATGGAAATCCCCTGCCCAACAGCGCATAAACGCCATTGGACAACCAATAGCGCATTAAGGCACCTGTCGCACCACCTGCAGCAATAAAAGCGAGTTGAGTCACCTGTCTGAAAATCCGTCCGAATCTATTAGGGATTAATTTTTCGGTTATTTTATATGATAAACATGCTAATTGTCTTTTTTAGCTTGTTTATCCAGGGTTCTTAGTCTTGCTAATTTCTCAGCAATCTTGATTTCCAGACCGCGATCAACTGGATGATAATAGTGTTGCTCTTTCATATCGTCAGGAAAATAGTGCTCCCCTGCTGCATAGGCATCAGGCTCATTATGCGCGTAACGATATTCCTTACCATAATCCAGTTCCCTCATGAGTTTTGTTGGTGCATTACGCAAATGCAATGGAACCTCATGTGAAGCACTATTTTTAACATCATTCATCACTGCGTTATAGGCTTTATAAACAGCATTACTTTTTGCAGCACAGGCCAGATAGACGATTGCCTGGGCAATGGCTAACTCCCCTTCTGGTGACCCCAAACGTTCCTGAGTCTCCCATGCATCTAACGCCAGGCGTAATCCACGTGGGTCGGCGTTGCCGATATCCTCTGAGGCCATGCGGACCACTCTTCGTGCAATATAAAGTGGGTCGCAGCCCCCATCCAGCATCCGGGCATACCAATATAATGCCGCGTCGGGGGATGATCCCCTGACCGATTTATGCAGTGCCGATATTTGATCGTAAAAAGCTTCGCCGCCTTTATCAAAACGACGCACGCCACCGCCACTCAGAACTTCTTCAATCAATTGATCACTAATGACCTTTTCTTCTGATAGATCAGATGCGATCTCCAATAGATTTAATGCCCTTCGTGCATCGCCATCAGCAATTTCTGATAGTTTCTGCATTGCAGATACTTCAAGTGTCAGCCCTTGATCAGCGAGACCACTCTCCTGATCTGTCAATGCCTTTTGCAATATGGTTTTAATGTCCTCCACCTCCAGAGACTTCAGGACATAAACCCTCACGCGTGACAAGAGTGAATTATTTAATTCAAAAGACGGATTTTCTGTGGTGGCGCCAATGAACGTCACCGTACCGTCTTCAACATAAGGCAAAA
>CAYRXP010000169.1:0-4181 GCA_964428145.1 uncultured Enterobacteriaceae bacterium | reverse complement strand
ACACGTAGTAAATGAGTATTTTTTAGACCATTTTTTAACGCCGCTATGGCGGAAAAGATGAATCGTACAAAGGTCTCAACTTGTCATTTCGTCAAAAAACTTCTTAACCCCATGTAACCATGATGAAGCATGAGGACTATGTTTTTTTCCTCCTTCTCCCATGGTACGTTCCAGTTCTTTGAGTAAGTTCTTTTGCTCTTTTGTGAGATTAATCGGTGTCTCCACGAGCGCGCGACATAATAAGTCTCCTTTCGAAGAAGAACGTACTGATTTTACACCCTTGCCTCGTAGGCGAAACAATTTCCCACTCTGGGTTGCAGCAGGGATCTTCAGTTTTACACGGCCCCCCAATGTTGGCACTTCCAGCTCACCACCCAACGCTGCCATGGTATAACTAATCGGCACATCACAATAGAGATTGCTATCATCTCTGGTGAAGATCCGATGTTCCTTTACATTAACATGGACATACATATCTCCTGGTGGTCCGCCATTCTCTCCTGCTTCGCCTTCATTGGATAGTCGAATACGATCTCCGTTATCTACACCGGGGGGAACCTTCACTGAGATTGTCTTGGTATCTTTAACCCTGCCTTGTCCACGACATTGGCTACATGGATCTTTGATAATCTTGCCCTGTCCACGACATTGCGGACAGGTCTGCTGCAAGGAGAAAAATCCCTGCTGCATACGTACCTGTCCCTGACCGGAACAGGTAGGACAAGTTGCAGGTATACTGCCTTTCTTTGCCCCTGAACCCCCGCATCCGTCACATTCGACAAGTTTTGGTACCCTGATCTTAATTGTTGTCCCGACAACAGCATCTTCCAGACTTAATTCCAGGTCATAACGCAAATCTGCGCCACGATAGACACGTTGTCTGCCACCGCGAACGCCTCCACCGAATATGTCGCCAAAAACGCTGTCAAATATATCACCGACGCCAGCACCAACAGGACCTGGGCCAGCACTATTATCAACACCTGCATGTCCAAACTGATCATAGGCAGCACGTTTGTGCTCATCGGACAAAATATCATGGGCTTCCTTTGCTTCTTTAAATTTCTCTTCCGCTGATGCATCACCTTCATTCCGATCTGGGTGATATTTCATTGCCAAACGCCGGTATGCCTTTTTCATTTCGGCATCTGTTGCGTTCTTTGAAACGCCAAGCACCTCGTAATAATCTCGTTTCACCATGTCTACTGTTGGTTCTTATCCTGAATTCCGTTGTATTCTATCAGCACTGTTTGAATCTTCATCACGCAAACAAGCCCGAAAGAAATCTTCATCTCTTTCGGGCCGTGTCATTTACATCTTTAAATTTAATCCGACATCTTCATGAGGGATTTAATTCTGGTTCTTACTTATCGTCTTTGACTTCCTCGAACTCGGCATCAACCACGTCATCCTGTGGCTCAGCACTGTCTTCAGCCGCTCCAGCTTCAGCCTGTCCTTCTTCAGCACTTTGTTGATAGACACGCTCGGCTAATTTACCGACGATTTCAGTCAGTTTCGTGGTTTTTTCATCAATTGCTTCCTTGCTATCACCCTTCAACGCTTCTTCAACATCTGCAATCGCGGCTTCAATATCTTTCTTTTCCTGTTCTTCAACCTTGTCGCCCAATTCGTCAACGGACTTCTTGGAAGCATGAATCATATTATCTGCCAAATTGCGAGTCTCAACCATTTCCTTGGCCAGACGATCTTCCTCGGCATGTGCTTCAGCATCCTTGACCATATTGTCAATCTCTTCATCCGAGAGGCCACTTGATGCCTTAATCACAATGGACTGTGCCTTGCCCGTTGCCTTATCTTTGGCGGAAACATTCAGTATGCCGTTTGCATCAATGTCAAAGCTGACTTCAATTTGAGGAACACCACGCGATGCCGGTGGAATATTTGCCAGATCGAATCGACCCAGAGATTTATTCCCTGTTATCATTTCGCGTTCACCCTGCAAAACATGCACTGTCACTGCTGTTTGATTATCTTCAGCAGTAGAGAAAACCTGACTGGCATTGGTCGGGATGGTTGTATTCTTGTCGATTAACTTGGTCATGACACCACCCATGGTTTCGATACCCAGGGACAATGGCGTTACATCCAGCAACAGAACATCTTTGACATCGCCACCCAAAACTCCTGCCTGAATCGCAGCACCAACAGCGACAGCTTCATCAGGATTGATATCCTTACGCGGTTCCCTGCCGAAAAACTCCTGCACCTTTTCCTGCACCATCGGCATACGTGTTTGTCCACCAACCAAAATCACATCTGTAATTTCGGAAGACGCCAAACCAGCATCTTTCAATGCAATACGACATGGTTCAATGGTCCGATCAACCAGATCATCAACCAATGACTCCAGTTTGGCACGCGTCATCTTGATATTAAGATGCTTAGGGCCACCCGCGTCTGCAGTGATATACGGTAAATTAATATCAGTCTGCTGAGTTGAAGATAATTCAATTTTGGCCTTTTCTGCAGCTTCCTTGAGTCGTTGCAAAGCCAGTGGATCATTATGTAGATCAACACCCTGCTCTTTTTTGAATTCATCACAAATGAAATCTATGATGCGTAAATCAAAATCTTCGCCACCAAGAAAAGTATCACCATTGGTCGACAACACCTCAAACTGATGTTCGCCATCAATCTCGGCAATTTCAATGATGGACACATCAAAAGTACCACCACCCAGGTCGTAAACCGCAATTTTGGCATCGCCCTCTTTCTTATCCATACCAAATGCTAATGCTGCAGCCGTCGGTTCATTAATGATGCGCTTTACATCAAGTCCTGCAATTCTGCCTGCATCCTTGGTCGCCTGACGCTGTGAATCATTAAAGTAAGCAGGAACTGTTACCACAGCTTCCGTGACTTCTTCACCAAGATAATCTTCAGCAGTCTGCTTCATCTTCATCAACACACGTGCAGAAATTTCAGGTGAGGCCATTTTTTTGCCATTGACTTCAACCCACGCATCACCATTATCAGCCTTGACAATCTTGTAGGGCACCATATGGATATCTTTCTGTACCTCATTATCCTCAAAACGACGGCCGATTAACCGTTTAACGGCAAACAGGGTGTTCTCTGGGTTTGTAACAGACTGGCGTTTGGCGGATTGTCCAACCAGTACCTCATCACTGTCTACAAAAGCAACGATAGAAGGTGTCGTTCTGCCACCTTCGCTGTTTTCAATCACCTTGGCCTGGCCACCTTCTAATATTGCGACACAGGAATTTGTTGTTCCAAGGTCGATACCGATTATTTTGCCCATTTGATGTTCTCCAAAACTGCTCAATAGTTAATCAATGTCAGTCATTCTTAGTCTTTCTACATATATGCGTCTGTTGCCTTACTTTTCAAGGGCAGTACAGAAATTATTTCGCCACAATCACCTTTGCCGGCCTGAGTAGACGCCCATTCAGCTCATATCCCTTCTGTAGTGTCGTGGTGACAGCGCCCGATTCGATATCTTCTACTTCTTGCATGGTCACTGCCTCATGTTGATCCGGATTAAATTTATCTCCCTTCTGGGGCTCCACGGGTTTGACCCCAGATCTTTCCAAAGCTGAATAAAGCATCTTTATAGTAAGTTCCATGCCCTCACGTAAACTGCTGGGATCTTCCATATTCTCTGAGGCATTTATGCCCAATTCCAGGCTGTCTAATACCGGAAGCAGTTCATTAATAAACTTCTCCAGCGCATACTTATGTGCATTCTCTATATCCCGAGAAGTACGCTTTCGTACGTTGTCCAATTCTGCCTGTGCGCGAACCGCCCTATCCAGATTATCTGTTGCCGCGGTCTTTAACACTTCGATCTGTTCTGAAAGCGATTCAATCGTTGGTTCTTCAGCCTCAGTTGCAGTCTCTTCTGATACTTCTGGCGCCACATCATCCTGACTTACTTCATCTTGAGCTGGATCCGCCTGTGCATCACCCGATTGCTCCTTAACATTCATAATATTTTCTTCCTGCTCTATTTCTTCTGAGCTAATATTCTTTTTCTTTTTCTGTCTGGCTGTCATAACTTTCCTCAAGATGTTTAACTTATTAATAACAACAGGAACCCCCCGATTGCAGGACACCCTGATAAATTTCTGGTCTATTGTTGGTTGTTTGGGTATAGTTGGGGGTACTCACATGGAATTCAAGGCTGAACCTAACATTTT
>CAYRXP010000168.1:0-4264 GCA_964428145.1 uncultured Enterobacteriaceae bacterium | reverse complement strand
TTTTTGAACGTGGTGCAGGCGAAACATTGGCCTGTGGGAGTGGTGCTTGTGCGGCCGTCGTGGCAGGATGTAGCAATTCCAGCCTGAATCAGGAAGTTGATGTTGAATTGCCAGGGGGGCATCTTGAGATCAGTTGGGAGGGGGATGGTGAACCTGTGTGGATGACAGGACCAGCCACTTTTGTTTATAGAGGACAAATATCGTTATGACGATTGATAAAGATACGAATCAGGGAAAAGACCCGGATCCGGGGAAAGACCTGGAACATAGTAAAGACCTGGGTCAGGAAAAAGATTCGGCACAAGATCAGGTAACACCTTTAATTTCAGCAAGGGATATTGCAGATTTTTTACGGAAAAACACGGAATTCTTTAATGACTATCCAGAACTCCTCAATGAGTTATCGATACCCCACAAAAATGGTAATGTGGTCTCTCTGGTGGAAAGACAGGTTGCGGTATTAAGAGAGCAAAACAGGCAAACCAGCAAACAATTGCATGAGTTGATTGAGATTGCACGTCAGAATGAAGAGCTGGCCAGGAAAATGCACCAGTTAGGGTTGACGCTAATGGATGCAACAGATCCCAAGGATATTTTTGTGACTTTGTACGATAATCTGACCAGAAATTTTCATGCAGATTGTGTTACCGTTCGGTTGTTTGGTGATCCGGCCTTTATTGATACCTATGCAGGTGAAGAATTTGCCGGTAAGGATACTAAGGAAGAATCGTTATTCAAAACGATCATAGACAGTAAGCAAGCAATGTGCGGCCGGATGAAACACCAACAGCAGGCATTTCTATTTGGAAGTGAGGCTGATGAAATCACCTCCTCTGTCATGGTGCCATTAATGGGTTCTAATTGGAGCGGGATATTGGCAATTGGTAGTTTCAATCCTGACCGTTTTCAACCGGGCATGGGTGTGGAGCTGTTGGCGAATATGTCGGAGGTCCTGAGTTTTATTTTAAAACCATGGATAGCCGAAACTTGAAACTGGCCTTGAATTTTGTTTGGCCTTGACCTGAATCTAGAATGAATAGTTGTGATTAGTTCCTGGGTGATAGTTCATTCCTGTTTGAGCTTGATGATTGATTAACTGCTGATGAACAAGCAAGAAGCTTTAAGAATCCATCAGTTTTTGGGAACCCTGCAACATCTGTCTATACACACCCAAAAAGCTTACCAACGTGACCTTGTCGTATTACTTGAATTTGCAGATGCGCATGATGTTCAGAAATGGAATGAGTTGGATGGCCGCCAAATCCGTAGCTTTGTGGCCTGGCGGCATAGACAGGGCATCGGGGGTCGGTCCCTGCAACGTAATTTGTCAGCAGCGCGCGCATTCTATCGTTATTTGATGGGTGAAGGTGTTGCAAGACATAATCCGGCGGAAGGTGTGCAGGCACCCAAGTCTCCTAGAAAATTACCTAAACTCCTTGATGTGGATCAAGCTGCCCAGTTGCTTGAAATAGATGATAGAGGCCCATTGGCAATTCGTGATAAGGCAATCCTGGAATTAATGTATTCCTCCGGCTTACGTCTTTCAGAATTGGTCATGCTGGATCTGGACAGCCTGGATTTAGCTGATGCAGTCGTGACGGTGACAGGAAAGGGTAAAAAAACACGCGGTGTTCCCGTCGGTAAACACGCAAGAGAAGCGATTAAACAGTGGTTAAAGATACGTGACAATATGGTAAACGATGAGGAGTTGGCAGTATTTGTCAGTCAGCGGGGTAAACGTATTAGTCGTCGTTCTGTACAACAACGTTTGAAACAATGGGCGATGAAACAGGGATTAACGAATCATGTGAATCCACATATGTTGAGACATTCTTTCGCCAGCCATTTACTGGAATCCAGTGGAGATTTACGAGCTGTTCAGGAATTGCTTGGTCACGCAGATATTAGTACCACACAAGTATATACACACTTGGATTTTCAACATCTCGCAAATGTTTACGACAATGCGCATCCTCGTGCTCATAAGAAGAAATAATAAGGAAATAAACACCAGAATTAATAGCGGTGCCTAAATGTTGATATTTACCGTATCAGCCCCCATTTCTAGTAAACTGAGCATTCTTTAGTAGAATGCGCCTTTCAGGTTAAATCACGGTCAAATCAGGACTGAGTCAGGAGAATTTATTTGAAGCAATTTAGAGGTACAACCATTCTATCGGTCCGCAGAAAAGATAGTGTGGTGATAGGGGGTGATGGGCAAGTGTCGCTGGGTGATACTGTCATGAAAGGTAATGCAAGTAAGGTCAGGCGACTCTATCACGATAAGGTCATTGCCGGATTTGCGGGTGGGACGGCCGATGCCTTTACACTGTTTGAGCGATTTGAAGCCAAACTTGAAAGACATCAGGGACACTTATTGAAGTCGGCCGTTGAACTCGCCAAAGACTGGCGCACGGATAAAATGTTACGAAATCTGGAAGCCATGCTTTGCGTGGCGGATAAAAACTTTTCTTTGATCATTTCAGGAAATGGCGATGTGATTGACCCAGAAAACAATATTATGGCCATAGGATCCGGCGGGGCTTATGCCAAGGCCGCTGCAATGGCATTAATGGAAAATACGGAATTAGATGCGCGGGATATTGTTGTACAAGGACTGAATATCGCAGCCGATATTTGTATTTACACGAATCATACACAAACGATAGAAGAACTTTCAGTCAAAGAAAGTGAATAATTAAAACAAAAGGGTTTATATAAGCAGGATGAGTGAATTTACACCAAAAGCCATTGTTGACGAACTAAACAAACATATTATTGGACAGGAGGATGCCAAACGTGCAGTTGCTATTGCATTACGCAATCGTTGGCGTCGAATGCAGGTTGATGAAGAATTACGTAATGAGATTACACCAAAAAATATTTTGATGATCGGGCCGACGGGCGTGGGTAAAACAGAGATTGCAAGAAGATTAGCAAAACTGGCCGATGCCCCCTTCATAAAAATTGAGGCAACTAAATTTACCGAGGTTGGCTATGTGGGAAGAGATGTCGAATCAATTGTGCGTGATCTGGCTGATATTTCAGTGAAAATGACAAGAGAACAGGAAGTGAAAAAAGTCCAGGAGCAGGCAGAAGCCGCAGCAGAAAACAGAGTGCTGGATATTCTTTTACCACCACCACGTAGATTTACCAATGAGCCAGCCGATGTGGATGAGAATACCGGTAATGCAACCAGAGAAAAATTTCGTAGTATGTTGCGTGAAGGAAAGCTCGATGACAAGGTAATAGAAGTGGAACTTAAAATGGCATCTATCGGTGTTGAGATCGTGGCGCCTCCGGGAATGGAAGAAATGACCAGTCAACTGCAGAGCATGTTTCAGAACATATCTGGAGGTAAGAAGAGTATGCGGGAGTTACGTATTAGAGATGCATTGAAACTCCTGAGCGAAGAAGAAGCCGCCAAGCTGATCAATGAAGATGATATCAAGGCCATCGCTATTGAAAACGTTGAGCAGAATGGTCTGGTTTTTCTTGATGAAATTGACAAGGTTACCCGCCGTTCAGAAACAAGTGGGCCGGATGTTTCTCGCGAAGGTGTTCAACGTGATTTATTACCACTGGTTGAAGGGTGTACGGTATCGACTAAATACGGTATGGTTAAAACTGATCATATACTTTTTATTGCATCAGGTTCTTTCCATTTAGCCAAGCCATCAGACTTGATCCCTGAGCTACAGGGGCGTTTCCCCATCAGGGTAGAGTTAAATGCACTCAGTGCGGATGACTTCACGCGCATACTCACTGAACCGGATGCGTCACTAACAGAGCAATATTCTGCCTTGATGAAAACAGAAGGTGTTGACCTCTCGTTCACCGATGAGGGGATCAAAAGAGTTGCCGAAATTGCCTGGCAAGTCAACGAATCAACCGAGAATATAGGTGCACGTCGTCTGTATACTGTGATGGAAAGGTTGCTTGATACATTATCCTACGAAGCTACTGATATAAAAGGGGCCTCGATTATGGTTGATTTAGACTATGTGAATGATCATCTGGATGCACTGGCACAGGATGAAGATTTATCGAGGTATATATTGTGACATCAATCAAATGATGGGAATTTGCCCAGATAGTTAAGCCAGGGACATAAACATGGATAAAGAATCACCACAGCCTGTATCAATCAATCTGCATCAAAAATCCAGAATCCTAGAAATAAGTTTTAGTGATGGTCAGAATTTTGAATTATCCTGTGAATTACTCAGGGTATATTCACCCTCGGCTGAAGTAAAGGGTCATG
>CAYRXP010000167.1:0-4310 GCA_964428145.1 uncultured Enterobacteriaceae bacterium | reverse complement strand
GTATGGCATTCACTGGATGATATTGTCTGGAAAGATGCTGTCAAGATCCGCAATAGGTATAAAATTTAAGCAAAAAAAAGCACACATCCTTGTGTACTTAGGGAATCAGCAATATACGAGAAGGTCATAATTAATACGCTGATATAAGGAAAAATACTTTCTACTCTGACTTTGTCCCGCTTCACATCTGCAACCCAGGTCGATAGTAGGTAGATGGTTTGAAAGTATAATTATCAATTAAATGTTTACAATACCTGTTTAATTAATATATAGTTTCCAATATAGAAACAATTGGAGGCTGAACCGTGGATAAGCTAATCAGCATGCAGGTTTTCGAAAAGGTCGCCAAACTCAACAGCTTTACATCTGCTGCTGCTGACATGGGACTTTCCAAGGCGATGGTATCCAAGCATATCGCCAGTTTAGAAAATTCACTAGACGTCCTGTTACTCAATCGAACTACACGGCGCTTGAGTTTGACTGAATCAGGCGCCGCCTATTTAGAGCGGATTAAACATATTCTGGCAGATATAGAGGAAACGGAACTCGCCGTTTCTACACTTAGCTCAGAACCTCGCGGAACATTAAAACTGACAGCCCCCACCTCCTTTGGCTCATTTCATCTGGCAAGGGCGATTGGTGGTTACAAGCAGATCTATCCTGACGTGCATATAGATATGGTTCTCACTGAACGATTATATGACCTGGTTGAAGATGGACTTGATCTCGCTATACATGTTGGACACCTCGACGATTCCAGTCTGATTGCAAAGCGACTGGCCAGCGCACGCATGGTCGTCTGTGGCTCACCAGCTTATTTTGAGAAATATGGAATTCCAGAAACACCAGATGATTTAATTCACCACCAGTGCCTCATCTACTCACCACGCACACCTTCAAATGAGTGGGCCTTTCAGAAAGATAATAAACAATTTAACGTGCGTGTCTCTGGTGATATTCGATCAAATATTGGTGATGCCCTGCGCGTCGCAGCGATGCAAGACATCGGACTGATACAATTACCAACTTATATGACCGGGCTGGATATCAAGGCGAGAAGATTACAAGCTGTATTGGAAGGCTACGAACCGCCTGAATCACCGATCAATGCCCTGTACCTCCACCGTAAACATCTGTCTGCGAAGGTGAGAACCTTCGTTGATTACCTATATGATATTTTACATCCTGTTCCCTACTGGGATGAATGGACTCAATAAAATATAATGAATAATAAAGGTTAAATTACCGTTTAACGGATAGAACCACACATGAAACTCATTGCTTTTACACATAATAATAAAAAACACATTGGTGCGATTAATGATGAATACGTTATTCCCGTGGATGATGATGGACCAGATAATCTGATTGATTTTTTTACGGCTGGTAATACGATTAAGCAACGGCTTGAAGACAGGATTTCTTCTGGTAAACATTGTGTCGCATTGGAAGACATCAAATTGCAAGCGCCGATACCCAAACCTCCCAAGTTTTTTGGTGTTGCATTAAATTACGCGGACCACATTGAAGAGACAGGACTTGAAAGACCTGAATACCCGACACTTTTCAATAAACAGTCGACCTGTGTCATTGGTCCTGGTGAGGCAATTCATCGCCCACGCATTTCAGAAAAACTCGATTATGAAGGAGAACTTGGTATCGTCATTGGTAAACGTTGCCGACATGTACCCAAAGATCGCACGCGCGAAGTGATAGCCGGTTATACCATTTGCAATGATGTCAGTGTCAGGGACTGGCAAGCCAGATCGCACACCTGGACCCTGGGAAAATCATTCGATACACATGGTCCGATTGGTCCGTGGATCGTGACACCGGACGAGATAACAGATCCCCATCATCTCGATATCAAAACATGGGTCAATGAAGAATTACGTCAATCTTCAAACACCAGGCACCTGATATTCGACTGTGATTATCTGATTGAATACCTGTCTACAGTGATGACCCTTGAACCGGGAGATATCATTGCGACGGGAACTAGCAGTGGTGTTGGCGTAAAAATGAAACCTCGCGGTTACATGAAGGCCGGAGATGTTGTACGTATAGAAATTGAAAAAATTGGTGTACTTGAAAACCCTGTCATTGACGAACCTGCTGAAACAGAATTTATTGATTAGATTTCATTAGTATAGATCTTAAGTAGATTTAGCCAGGCGGTGTTTCCTCAATCGTCACATCCTCGATTGCATTCTGAATCTGCTGTAATCGATTCACTGGGTTATCGATTTCAAGTAACGCTTGTTTTTCCTCTGATTCTAATGGCAGCACTTCAGACAATCGATACCCCACCCAGACTGCATCTTCAAATTTCTCATGATCTGCCTGATACGACAATTCAAACTTCTGTGCAATCTGACGTAACAAATCGGATAACAACTGATACTGTACAGGGAGCTCTTCACAATCGTCATCATCAATTAATTGTACATCACCTTCCGCGAGATGATTTGCTCGTTCTCTTTGTTCCAGCAAACGAAATCTTTGTCTTCCTTCGACAACAATTTCCAGTAAGCCATCATCACGCCTATCCCAATCAACAATTTTTGCCAATGTCCCTATCTCATAACACTCGGCAGAACCACCTACTTCTTTTCCGGAACTGATGAGGCATACTCCAAATTGCTGTCCTGTACGTAAGCACTCACTGACCATATCCAGATAACGTGCCTCAAATATTTTGAGTGGCACCGTGCCTCCCGGAAATAAAACCGTATTCATAGGAAACAAGGGGATGGTCAACATGATGATAATTTCTCAATTAATTTTTGGTGTAACCCTGAGAAATTTCCATTACTCATAATAAGGATATGATCATTTGCTTCTGCGAGGCTGGCAACTGAACTGACGATATTATCGATATTCTGCATGACGTTAACCTTATCACCTAGCGATGACGTTGCTTTAGACAAATCCCATGCCAGATCATTCGCTTCATATAAATAAATTTGATCTGCCTCGGCGAAGGCATCCGCTAAAGTTTCCTTATGGACTCCCTGCCTCATCGTATTCGAACGAGGCTCCATAATAGCAATAATACGTTGGTCCTTAACCTTCTGTCGCAGGGCTTTTAAAGTTGCACGTATGGCGGTTGGATGATGTGCAAAATCATCATAGACAATCACTTGATTCACTTTCGCCAAACACTCCAAACGACGCTTAATATTCTTGAGCGTTTGTAATGCCTCACACGCCTGTGCTGGCTTAACTCTAACATGGTTCGCTGCAGCGATTGCAGCAAGTGCATTTTCCGCATTAAATTGGCCGATCAGATCCCAGTTAACAGTACCTACTAACTCAGCATTGCGAAGCACATTGAACTGACTATAATCGTCAGCAAGCGGGTCCACCATCCAGTCAGAATTTATATCACCAGATTGGTCGCCAAAATATTCAACGGGTGACCAACATCCCATTTCCAGCACCTGAGAAATTTGAGTATCCCCGTGCTTTGAAATAATCAAGCCATTTTCTGGCACAATCCTTACCATATGATGAAATTCGCGTCTGATAGCTGCAATATCGGCGAAGATATCAGCATGATCATACTCAATATTATTGATAATCAGCGTATCGGGGTGGTAATGGATAAACTTTGAGCGTTTATCAAAAAATGCCGTGTCATATTCATCTGCTTCGACAACAAAACAATTGTCACCACCGATTCTGGCAGAGACACCAAAATTCTGAGGAAGACCACCGACAAGAAAGCCTGGATTCAGACCTGCAGACTCAAGTATCCAGCATAGCATGCCGGTTGTGGTGGTTTTGCCGTGTGTCCCTGAAACTGCCAGTATATGTCTTGTTTGAAGTATGTTCTCACTTAGCCATTGAGGACCTGATATATAGGGGAATTTTTGATTCAGCATCGTTTCCACAAGCGGATTACCACGACTCACAGTATTACCGACGATGACTAGATCGGGGTTCGATTTTAGATGCGCAGGATCGTAGCCATTCATTAGTTCGATACCCTGCTCTTCTAACTGGGTGCTCATTGGCGGATAGACATTAGCATCCGATCCATTGACCTCATGTCCCAGGGACTTGGCAAGCAAAGCAATCCCGCCCATAAAAGTACCACAAACACCTAATATATGAATTCTCATTTAGGGTTTATTTCCGGAAATAACATAGAAATTAATAATGAACTCATCCAGATATAAAGGATAGCTATAGCGATGCCTATACCCAGTGAAGTTGAAATTGCATTCCGCACGATATGAGCAAGAACAGCAATATTCCAGATAACCATGATGAGGAATAATAAAATAACGATTTGCTGTAACCAG
>CAYRXP010000166.1:0-4318 GCA_964428145.1 uncultured Enterobacteriaceae bacterium | reverse complement strand
ACACGTGCTGTTGCCTGTTGTGGAAATAATTCCGCTTCTTTTTGTAGAAACTCGTGATAGGAATCAGTTATCACCACACCCGCGAGCTGATGTTTACGGATAAAACGTGATCTCGCCGCAGTCAATGCCATAATGTTTGCAACCATGGGCACGCGATAATCACGCGTATCCATCCAGAATAGGGCTTCTTCAAATTTTTTAATATCAAAACCGATCTGTGTAATGACGAAATCGGTTCCAGCACGGATCTTTTTGCCCAGTTTTAAATATTGGGCCATGGCTTCTTCTTCCCTGTATTTGAACGGGTTCAGTGCAGAAGCGATGAGTAAATCAGGGTATCTATCCTTGGCTAATTTAATTGCAGCGACAGACTCAAGATAACGTGGATGCCTGTCTGCAGGGGGCGTCTTGAGTTTGTCACCGGTGAGTAGCAATATATTTTCCAGCTTCGCAGCCTTCATTGCGTCAAGCGATGACTCAAAATCAGTGACTGATCTATCCTTGCCCGACCAATGTACCAGTGGTTGAGTACCTGCATGATCGCGAATGTGTTTTGCCATCATGACAGGATCAGGATCATTATCAGAGTGCACACGGTCTGTGACTGAAAATCCTGCAATTTCTGACCTTCTTGCCAGCGCCCTAACGAAAGAATCTACAGTGACCAGGTCATCATTAAGTATATGATCTGATGAGACAACAAATTCTATGGTCCAGAAAAAACTACCTTTTCGCAGGGCATTTCGAATTTCATTTTGGGGCCGGAACACGCCGGCGAGATAATCTGCCGATATCGCCATCGAAATTTCTAGTTATTTTATGGCTGCCGAGTCCACTTTCCGGACTTTCCACCTGATTTCTCAAGCAGGCCAATGGACTCAATCATCATGCCACGATCGATACTTTTACACATGTCATATATCGTCAGCAGTGATGTCTGCACCGCTTGCAGGGCTTCCATCTCAACACCTGTTTGTCCCGTGGTTTCAACATGTGCCTGACAGTAAACAGTATTATCTGAAAGCCTTGTTTCTAGAGTGATCTCGATATGTGAAAGCGACAGGGGGTGACACAAGGGGATAAGTTCTGCCGTTTTTTTTGCGGCCATAATACCTGCGACACGGGCAATTCCTAATACATCTCCTTTTTTATGATCGCCTGAATCGATTCGCTGCAGCGTTTCGGCCTGCATGTGAATAGACCCATCAGCGATAGCGATTCGACGTGTTGAGGATTTTTCACCTACATTGACCATATGGGCTTCACCCTTTTGGTTGAAATGCGTTAATTTATTCATAGTTATACAATGGCGTTATATAATACTGTACGTGACAAGATGATTTTTACAGGCCATTTTAACCAATTACTATGAACATTACCGTCAAATATTTTGCCAGCCTGCGTGAGCAACTGGGTAAAAGTGAAGAAACCCTTACCCTGAGTGACGAGATATCTATTGCTGAGGTTTGGCAAAACGTATCAGGCTCCATATCAGAGAACATTGAATCAGAAAATATCCTAATGACAATCAATATGGAATATGTGAAATCCGATGCTTTGGTGAAAACGGGCGATGAAGTCGCTTTTTTCCCGCCGGTAACGGGTGGCTGATGATGCCGATTGAAATTAGATCATCTTCATTTAATCCATGGGATGAAATAAAACTTCATCAACAGAAGTTAAACAGGGAGGGTCTGTACGGCGCAACAGCAAGTTTCGTAGGCACCATGCGAGATTTCAATGAAGATAAGCATGTTCAAAGTATGACACTGGAACATTATCCCGGTATGGCTGAGAAGCATCTTGAAAAGATTTGTAAAGATGCCCACCAACAGTGGGATTTGATCGAGACCTTAGTCATTCACAGGGTAGGAGAGATCAAAATTGCGGATCCAATTGTTCTGGTTTGTGTCTGGTCTGCACATCGTGCAGAGGCCTTTGATGCCTGCCGTTTTATAATGGAGGATTTAAAATCTAAAGCACCTTTCTGGAAACAGGAATCTAGCCCAGACGGTAAACGTTGGGTTGAGAAGAACACCCCAGGTTAATACACTGCAGCATGGAATTGACTTGATGATAGAACCAAGTGTATTTGAGGAGGAGGGTGTATACTCATAATCAATCATTACGTGTTCTGTTAATTGACTATTTACTGATCGCGTAGAGATCATATTGGAGGAGGGGATTTATCATGGCTGCAGTAATGAAAACAACACATCACGGTGGTTGCCCACACGATTGTCCCGATACCTGTTCTATGGTGTTTGAAGTTGAGGATGGAAAATTAACTGGTGTCAGAGGGAATCCAGACCATCCTATGACCAGAGGTGGTCTTTGCGTCAAATTAAAAGATTATGAAAAACGCCATTATCATCCCGATCGCCTTTTATATCCTATGCGCCGTACCGGACCGAAAGGCAGTAAACAATTTGAGCGCATCACCTGGGATGAAGCGCTGAATGAAATCACCGATAAATGGAAGGCCATCATCGAAGAATATGGTCCTCAAGCAATTGTTCCATACAGTTATTTAGGTCATCAAGGATTAGTGCATGGTTTGAACGGTGGCGATGCCTTCTTTAACAAAATGGGTGCGACGGTGACGGAACGTACTTTCTGTGGTGAAGGCTCCTGTACGGCCTGGTTATCCACGGTGGGTCCAACCGCGGGTCTTGATGTGGAAAGTTATGTTCATTCGAAATATATTGTTCTCTGGGCGTGCAACAGTGTGAGTACCAATCTGCATCACTGGGCTATTGTCCTGGATGCTAAAAAGAAAGGTGCCAAAGTTGTTGTTATCGACCCCTATAGATCACGCACCGCCAAACAGGCCGATTGGCATATCGCACCAAAACCGGGTACTGATGGTGCGTTGGCGATGGCAATCATCAATAGCATTATTGAACAAGGTTTGGTGGATAAGGATTATGTCGACAATTACACCGTTGGCTATGATGAACTGGCGGAACGTGCCAAAGAGCGTACCCCGGAATGGGCTGAAGAGATTACCGGTATTGCTGCCGAAGATATACGCCAACTGGCAAAAGATTTAGCCACCGAACAACCTGCTGCAATTCGTATGGGTGTGGCCCTGGAACGCCATTTTGGTGGGGGTCAAACCATCCGTGCAGTGACCTGTATCCCGGGATTAACCGGTGCCTGGCGACATGTCGGCGGAGGCATTACCCAATTTCCTGTGTGGGAACACCCCTACAAATTTGATGTGATTTGTCGACCCGATCTAATACCTGAAGGCACCCGTGTCATTAATGTCTTGCAGATAGGACGCGCACTCACTGGCGAATTGGATTTGGATATCCCGATTAAATCGATAATGTGTTGGAATGCGAATCCGGTAACACAATCACCGGAAACAGACAAGATTGTCGAAGGCCTGATGCGTGAAGATCTTTTCATGGTGTCGGCCGAACATTTCATCACTGATACCGCTGTTTATGCCGATATTATTTTGCCAGCATCGATGGGCGCCGAGATGGAAGACATGATCCTGTCATGGGGACATCTCTATCTTACCTATAATGAGAAATGTGTTGAATCACCGGGAGAATGCATCCCGAATAATGAGATCTTCCGGCGTCTTGCTGCACTTATGGGCTATGAAGAAGACCGCCTAAAATGGTCTGATTCAGAATGTTTGGAAAATTTTATAGACTGGGATGCGCCTGCTTGTGACGGCATTGATCTGGAATATATGCGTCAGCATGGTTTTGCCCGTTTGAATGTTGGGACGATAGATGACCGTTGTCCGCATAAAGAAGGCAACTTCCCGACCCCCTCCGGTAAATGTGAATTCAAGCTTGAAGGGGCGACTAACTTCGTTGCTGGACCTTTCCGCCAGATGTATGAGGGTTTTCAACCGGGTGAACCACTGGATAGTTTGCCAGATTATGTCCCACCGAGAGAAAGCCCGGAAACCAACCCGGATCTGGCAAAGAAATACCCATTAAATATTGTTTCACCCAAAAGCCACGGCTTCCTGAATTCCTGTTATGCCAATATGGATCACAAGATCAAAGGCCAGGGGGAGCAATTCGTTTTGATTCATGCCACTGATGCAGAATCAAGAGACATTAAGGA
Source organism: uncultured Enterobacteriaceae bacterium (assembly GCA_964428145.1). GTDB lineage: Bacteria > Pseudomonadota > Gammaproteobacteria > Eutrophobiales > Eutrophobiaceae > SMWN01. The sequence goes on along the minus strand of CAYRXP010000166.1, from coordinate 220 downwards.
TGGCGATAAGGTGCGCGTCTTTAATGATCGTGGCGGTTTTGAAGGTGATGCGAAGATAACCGATGAAGTTAATCCCGGCTTGGTTGTTGCAACGCTAGGCTATTGGCGGCAATTAAACAAAGGCACGGTTAATTGCATCAGTTCTGCCGAGTTTGCCAATATGGGGCATGCGCCTACATTTTCAGCCAACCTGGTTGAGGAGGAAGCTGAAAGTTGAGAG
>CAYRXP010000165.1:0-4334 GCA_964428145.1 uncultured Enterobacteriaceae bacterium | reverse complement strand
TATTACGTTTACGACGATTCTGAATCCCGCGTTATATATAAATCAGGAGATGAGGTGTAAGACTCTGCATCGAGCAGAATAGTGCCTGATCATGTTCTTGTTAGGAGCAACTGATTTTTGCCCGAAAAGACAAATATGTGTTGAACGACCCTCGTTTTGAGCTAAAGTGCCAATCAAATCAATAGATACGGACAGTACATGAAAATCTCTCAAACAAAATATGGGGATTCTCCCTTTAAAGAGCTTGATCTGCATAAAATCACGGTCAGTTGCGCAAGTTGCAGCTTGTCAGAATTGTGTTTGCCCAGAGGCATGGGGCCGGAGGCACTTGAAAAGCTGGAAAATATTATAAAACGCTCAGCACCAATACAAAGAGGCGAGATGCTCTATAGAGCGGGTGAAGAATTTAAAGGGCTGTATGCAGTTCGTTCTGGTTTGTTCAAGGCATTTGTCACAGCGGATGATGGCGAAGAACAAATCGTTGGTTTTTTCCTTCCAGGTGAAATGTTAGGCCTTGACGCTGTTGAAACTCAAGTTCATGTTTGTAGCGCAGTTGCCCTGGAAACAAGTAGCTACTGCGCTGTTCCATTTACAAAGTTGTCTGAAGTATGTAAAGAAATTCCTGAATTGCAGAATCAACTCTTCAGGATTATGAGTCGGGAATTATCTTCAGAAAACCAAATGTTACTGACGCTGGGTAAAAAGAACTCAGAAGAGAAAGTAGCAACCTTTCTGCTGACAACATCAACACGTTTTCATAAGCTTGGATATTCAGCGAATGAATTCAAACTGTCGATGTCGAGACAGGAAATTGGAAACTACCTGGGGATTACATTTGAAACAGTCAGCAGGGTGTTTAGTCGCCTACAACGTAATGGCATTATCAAGGTCAATCGGAAAGCGATCAAAATTACTGATATGGTTGCACTAAAGAATCTTGTTTCGGGGTGTGCTGTATAAAATAATCCCGGACTGAAATAAGCGGGAGCCCAAATAATCTTTACCCAAATTGTCCATCGATTCTCGGTTTGATCAGTATACGTGCATAGGCAATGACAAATATCAGGTAAGCAACTGACCAAAGGATCTGTGAAAGCAATATCCACGTCACATAGTGATTCATGTCGAGTATGGGTAAAAGCACTCTGCACACCCCACCCAGAACCAGCAAAACAAAAGAGAGCGTTAACACTGCGGGGGGTGACTGAATATTTCTACCAGTATGACCTAAGGATACACGAGACATCATTGCCAGGGTCACGATACCAATACCGCCGTAACTAAAAGCATGAAACGCAAGCATAATCGGTTGATTTAACAAATCACTCACTGCGAATAGCAAAAAACCGATATCGATAAATATAAAGGAAATAAACAAGCTCCATAGGAGTGGTTTTTTCCAAATACCTGGAGTATGCCAACCAAATAATCGAATTGTGGTGATTAAAAATAAAGCCAATGAAATGTATGCTGATATCTGTCTATTTCCAATAAATACAAAAAATATAAAAAATGCCAGAAGCAGTACGAGGCTTAATCGATCTATCCATTTATAATTTACAAGATGTACTGGATAGCCAACACCTCCTTCAATAAAAAAGGGAATAACACGTCTGCCCAAGGTCAGGATTAAACCGATAATCAAAAGGAGGCCACCGTATATTCCCCAATAGATCCCCTGCTCAATCAGTCCGGCTGCGCCCAGATAGAATAAACCATTACCGATAGTGAGCAAGACGAGCTTTGCCAGGATACCTATCTGTCTCCATTGTCTGGTTTTAACAATCGGGTAGGCAATGGCAGCTATCAGGCACAGCATAAAAAGCATGTCAAAAAATGCGGCAATGAAAATAAAAGATGTTCCAAATAGAAATAAAATTCTTGCCACTACCCATATCAGGAATAATCCACAAAGTCCGGGGCCATAAAGTGTTTGCTCGCCTGTCCAGTTTTTTACTGCGGTTAACAGGAAACCAGCGATAACTGCCACGCTGTACCCATACACCATCTCATGGGCATGCCATTGGTACATATTGATCTCTTTAAACTGAAGGGGTAATTGAAAGACAAAAACACCCATCCACAAGAAAACAGAAACTACCGAAAATATGGATGCGCCAAGGAAGAATGGACGAAACCCTAAATTAAATAATGCAAAATTAGATGATGGCATTGAATTTTTTTCAATCACTGGGGAAAACATATGTTTTTCACCGTTCTAGGTTAGTTAGCGACCGGATTATATAGAACAGTCACTTTAATACAATTGACACAGATCAATAACTCAACTTGAATTGATTAGATGGATAAATAGTACGCACAAATGGAAATATTTTTTTTGGTTGCATTCAGTCTGGGGCTGGCAAGTACGCTTCATTGTTGGGGAATGTGTCAGCTTGAATGATTGTGTCAGTATTATGCATAGTGAAGCAAGATTTCCAGACGGCGAATATTACGCCGCATTGTTTGTAATTGCCTGTATTTTTACCCACCAGGTTTTTTGCAGTCTATATAAAATATGATCTGGATCAATGTATAGGCTACAGATTGGGGTCTAATAGGGTGACGTGAACTCGTTAGGAAATTGACCTTGGCTAAATCTACAGTGAACCCCCCAATAATGAAAGAATCGGTTATTATCAGTGGGGACTTGATTAAAAAGTATGATTTTTCCGGTCCAAGATACACTTCCTACCCCACGGCAGTGCAGTTTACGTAAAATTTCAAGCTGCCAGATTACCGGCTCTGTGTACATGACACAAATGCTGAATTGATCCCCAGACCACTTTCTCTGTATATCCATTTACCCTTTTGCGATACGGTTTGCTATTACTGTGCCTGTAACAAAATAATCACAAAAAACAAACAACATGCCAGGCCTTATCTGGAAAATCTGCATAAGGAAATTCAATATCAAGGAGCGATGTTTGATGATGATCGACTTGTTGAACAGCTCCACTGGGGTGGTGGTACACCCACCTTTATTTCACATCAGCAGATGTACGATCTGATGGGGGTCATCAGGGAAAATTTTAATCTACGTGATGATGGCCAGGAAGAATACTCCATTGAGATAGATCCAAGAACCCTTGAGGAAGACACATTATCTGTATTACGCAGGATAGGTTTAAATAAGGTCAGTTTTGGGGTGCAGGATTTTAATCCAGAGGTCCAGAGAGCAGTCAACCGCATCCAGTCATATGAAGAGACGAAAGATGTAATAAAAACTGCGAGAGAAAATAATTTCCGTACGATTAACATAGATTTAATTTATGGTTTGCCATTACAAACAGAATCCAGTTTTACTGATACGCTTGAGAAAGTGATTGAATTGTCTCCAGAAAGAATCTCTGTTTATAATTATGCGCATCTGCCGCATCTGTTCAAAACACAAAAGCAAATCCGAGAGGAAGACCTGCCTTCTGCAAGTGAGAAACTCAAAATACTTCAACAGGCGATACGAATGCTTACAGAGGTTGGATATGTGTATATCGGCATGGATCATTTTTCCAAGCCTGATGATGAACTGGCGATTGCACAAAAGAATGGCAATCTATACCGAAATTTTCAGGGATACTCCACCCATGCAAATTGTGATGTGGTGGGAATGGGCATCACCTCAATCGGCAAAATCGGAGATTGTTACTCACAAAATGTAAAAACACTCGATGAATACGATGAAATTATCTCCAAAAGACAAATCCCTGTATTCAGGGGTTATATGCTGGACACGGATGATCTGCTGCGCAGAGAGGTCATTGCAAGATTGATTTGTCATTTCAGACTGGAATTCAGTCAGATTGAGGAAATGTATATTAATGATTTTAACCGTTACTTCTTCAACGAAATGAAGGAGATTAAATTAATGGAGGGAGATGGTCTCTTATTGGTGGATGATGAAAAAATTGATGTAAGTCAGACGGGGCGATTCTTCATACGCAATATTTGTTCTGTCTTTGATAAATATTTTAATCGTAGTGATCGCATCACACAATTTTCAAGAATGGTTTAGAGGGTACTGACAAGTTAAGTTGTATTGAGTGATAATTGCTGGATGAATATCAGAACATCACTGTACAAACGACACCGATTTCCCACTGAAATCATCCAATATGCCGTCTGGCTCTATCATCGGTTCAATCTCAGTCATCGAGATATCGAAGATCTGTTGGCAGAGCGAGGTGTTGAGGTGAGCTATGAGTCGATACGTTTGTGGTGTAACAAGTTTGGAGCAAAATACGTCAAGCGCTTGAAGCGTCGGCATCAGGGATTCGGCGATACTTTCTACATAGACGAAGTGTTTGTGAAGATCCAGGGTAGACAGCAGTATTTGT
>CAYRXP010000164.1:0-4372 GCA_964428145.1 uncultured Enterobacteriaceae bacterium | reverse complement strand
ACTTGATCGGCATGGGCAATCATGCCGTTACGTATTCTCAGGGAAGTATTGCAGAGCTTATTCGCAACACGTTGTTTCCATTCCGTATCGAATGGGTAACTGTCTCCCGCTTTAGTAACGACGCTGTCCGCCAGTATTAAATCACCCGTATGAACATTTTCAGTTAAAGCGCCAGCAGTTCCCCAGCTGACCAATGCTGATACGTTTTGCTCAATTAACATTTGTGCAGCAGTTCGCGCATTTTCTTCACCCAACCCACAGACAATAACAATTGCTTTTTCATTGATCTGGACAGGTTTTTTTACAGGAACAGCTTGCCCTGTCAGACAGCGACCTTCAGAGGATAAAGCGCTAATGATTCCGATACAGCTCAAGATTGTTTGTTTAGGAGCCTTTGATCAAGTCTGGGCCGAACAGATTGCTGATTAAAATATTCTGGTTCAAGGCGTGAAACGCGCGTAATAGCAGGGCTATTGCGAAGTTTTACAACGCAGAAACGGGATATTTTAATTTCAATATATCGATTCATGACTTGGTCAGAGGTTCCTTCAGATTATTGTATCTAGCTAGCGCCCAAAGGGGGAAATATTTGGTGTAGCCGTGATACTTGAGATAAAAAACACGTGGGAAACCCGGCGCCGTGAAATCAGGGTCATCCCAGAGCCCATCCGTATTCTGTTCGTCCAGCAGATATTGAATACCACGCCGAACAGCTTCTGAGCTCGCTTCACCAACAGCTAATAATGCCAGCAATGACCATGCTGTTTGATATGAAGTACTGGCATTAGGACGTCTGTGTTTGGGTGGGTAGTAACTTTCATTACTCTCACCCCAACCGCCATTATCATTCTGGATATCTTCCAGCCATGAGACTGCATGGCGAATATAAGTTTGTTGCGGATCTTCCTCAGCAAGTTCCAGGGCGGTTAATACTGACCATGTTCCATAAATATAATTGGTTCCCCAACGACCAAACCAGGAACCATCTTCTTCCTGGTCTTTTTTTAGATAATGAATCGCGTTGGTGATTGTGTGTTCATATTTTGTTTTGTCGGCAAGTGTCAATAAAGCAATACAACGGCCAGTGACATCTGCCGTTGGTGGATCAAGCAATGCACCATGATCGGCAAATGGGATTGCATTCAGATAATACTGGGTATTATTTACTTCAAAGGATCCGAAACCACCGCCTTTTGATTTCATCCCATCGACCCAGATGGCCGCGCGATGGATGGCTTCTGAATATGTTTCATCTCCGGTTCGATGCATTGCCCAGGCAACCATGGCCGTATCATCCAGATCCGGATAATAGTAATTGCTATACTGGAATGCCCAACCAGCCCCTTCAAGGTTCGGGCAAGGGATACGCCAGTCACCCGGCTCATCACTCAGTTGTCTCTCCATTAACCAGTCGAGTCCTTTTTTAATCTCGGTCCTGCTGACATCTTCCATTGTCTCATCTTCTGATGTGGCATTTTCTGATCTATGGGCATCGATCTCAATCAAGGTCTGGCAGGCAAGTGCTGTGTCCCACACAGGTGACATACAGGGTTGGCAATAGGTCTGATCATCGCCATGAACAAGAAGATTATCTATCGCCTTCCTGGCCTGCTTAACCAAACCACTGTTTTTATCATGACCTAATATAATGAGTGACTCATAGACATTCACCATGGCAGGGAAAATTCCACCGATACCATGCTCTTCATTCATCCTGTCCGTAAACCATTTCTCGCATTTACTAACAGATATTTTCCTAACAAATTTTGGTACCAGTTTTTCGAACAGGTTTCCAACATGATCCAGGATTAGAAACGCACGGGTGAGGGGTGTGGTGATACGGAAATAGTGCTGTTCTTCTTCCGGTGGTGTAGAAAACAGTTCCCTAATATCGACAGCACGAGGGTTAACTGCTTTCGCCTTTAATGTACAAAGGACAAATAAAGGCACCATAACAGTCCTGGACCAGTAGGAAACCTTATCAATATGAAAGGGAAACCACTTTGGCAGCAGGATCACTTCTGCCGGGATAAATGGTGTTGCACGCCACGGCACTTGTTCAAATATGGCCATGAGAATTCGTGTGAAAACATTGGCGTGCGCGGCACCTCCGTGCCGGAGTATGGCATTGCGGGCATTGACCATGTGTTCATCATGAGGATCATCACCTACCATTTTCAATGCATAATAACTTTTGACCGAGCAACTCAGATCAAAATCACCGCCATAAAACAATGGCCAACCACCGTGATCGGCCTGATGTTCGCGTATATAAACAGCTAATTTTGATTCAAGTTCGTCATCAATTTCGTCAGCGAAATGATTCATGAGTATGTATTCAGCAGGAATGGTGCAATCTGCTTCCAGCTCATACACCCAATGTCCATCCGCTTGTTGCTGTGCGATCAATGAATCCCTGGCGGTTTGTATGGTTTCCTTCAGTGTCCCAGGTGTCCCCGTGAATACTGAGTCACCTCTTACTGATTCTTCAGCCCCTGATTGTTTGTCCCTGATTTTATCTAACATTGCATCACTCTAGTATCGATCTTAATTGGGTTTGAAAAATTGATTTCCGTTGATCAAGGATTGCACTTATTTCCTATTTTGTTGCCAAATCTTATTTTTGCCACATATTATTTTTTTAGGCGGTGTCTGAAACATAACTATCTATTTCAGTTGGCTTTTTTATTGTTACTTTGTCGTTTCAAGTCTCTCACGAATGGTAGTTGTCGGCAAATTTCGGCTGGTATAACTAAACAGTTTTTTAAGTGCCCAATCATTGCTAACCAGCAGGCTGGTTGAAGCCACCGTTGCCTTGACAATCCTTCTGGTGATCTTCACATCAGCCCCACGGCTGAAATCAAGATGATTGTTCAGCTTATCCAGTGACAGGACCGCCATCCCCAGGGCCCAGAGACAGAATTTGCGGATACCCTTCTCGTGAGGGGGGATCATCAGGGTATACGTGAGCGCATCACTCAGGTGATTTCGGGCAACCGCAATCAGTTGTTCCAGACCACGTTGAAATTTCTCATTTTTGTTGTTTTCATTCAATTCTCTGAGATCGAAGCCTTCTGCCTCAAAGATATCTCTCGGCAGCCAACAGGCGCCTCGTGCCCTGTCATCCCATATATCCTTGAGGATATTCGTCATTTGCAATCCCTGCCCAAAAGAGACTGCCAGCTCCATTAATTCAGCTTTATTGGCATTAATTACATCAGAATAATCGCAGAATAACTCCGTCAACATCTCGCCAACAACGCCTGCGACGTAATAGCAGTAATCATCCATGGCTGCCAGGTTTTCCAGGCCTTCAAGCGTTTCAGCGTCCTGATAATCGGCCATACCTTTGGCCATGATACGAACACAACGTTCCAGTGCATTACGCTGATTTTCATTAAAACTATGTGTAATTCGGATGACAGAATCAGTGTTCTTGATGAGATCGTGTTCTTCTTCAATTGTATGCTCTGAAAGCAAGGGATACAGCGCCTCTGAAAACTGTTCTGCAGGAACATTGCCGGCGACGACCTGTACGAACAGTTCCGCCAGACGGCGGGTTTGTTCTGAATCAACTGCATTATCGTCTTCAATCGTATCGGCAATACGACAGAGTAAGTAGGCATTGCTTACCACGCATCTCAGATCAGCCGGCAGCTGCGGGATGGTTAATGCAAATGTACGCGAGACATATTGCAGGACATGCTCCTGATATGCCTCATCAGCATCGCTAGGGGATGTCCGTATTTTCTGCGTCTGTGGTTCCCGAGTTCGAGTTTCCTGGGTCATAGCCGTGCATTATGACAAATCGAATTCGCTTGTGATATGAGTAAATAACTAGGGATTGTTCTTCTCTATTTGTTTAACATGAATACAATCAAGCTATTAAGGCTATATTTATAAAGGAATTTTATCGATGAGTTTATGTCCGGTTATTCTAGCAGGTGGAGGTGGAACGAGATTATGGCCGCTTTCAAGGGCACATTATCCAAAACAGTTCCTGCGTCTGTTTGGCAAAAATTCCATGTTACAGGAGACCCTGGTAAGACTTGATGGTCCAGGATTTGATGACATGGACGGCAACATCCCGTTATTAGCCCCCATTATTGTCTGCAATGAAGTTCATCGTTTTCTCGTGGCTGATCAGGCAAAAGAGATTAATAAAGTGCTTCAGTCGATCATATTGGAACCCGTAGGTCGAAACACTGCGCCAGCTCTGACAGTCGTTGCCCAGGCCTTACTGGACAAGGCGGAGGATGCGGTGATAGTGATGATGCCGGCTGATCATATTATTTCTGAACTAACTCATTTCCAGGATGCCATCAAAGCTGGTTACCAGATGGCGGAGCAGGGACTCCTCATTACATTCGGT
>CAYRXP010000163.1:0-4375 GCA_964428145.1 uncultured Enterobacteriaceae bacterium | reverse complement strand
TCCTTTTTGAACGCATTCCTGCAACGTCCATACTGGCAGGCACAAGTATTCTTATTGCACTCATCATTGCATTACCTTTGGGTGTACTTGCTGCGGTACGTAAGGACAGCTTTTGGGATACGGGTGCAATGGCATTTTCCATGCTGGGTGTCGCCATACCAAATTTCTGGATGGGGCCACTATTAATTCTGGTTTTCTCACTGTGGCTGGGTTGGTTTCCGGTAAGTGGGAATGATCAAACCTTGTCACTGGTTTTGCCCGCACTCACATTAGGCACTGCTTTGGCCGCAATCCTGTCTCGCATGATTCGTTCCTCCTTACTGGAAGTGTTAAACGAGGACTATATTCGAGCTGCCAATGCCAGGGGGCTGTCGCCAACAACGATTATCTGGAAACATGGCTTAAAGAATGCGGCTTTGCCTGTCGTGACCATATTCGGCATGCAATTGGGGGCATTGCTTGCCGGTGCTGTGATTACAGAAACAGTTTTTTCATGGCCCGGGATTGGACAGCTCACCATTGAATCGATCCAGAAAAGAGATTATCCCGTTGTTCAGTCTTGTGTGTTACTGATTAGCTTGAGTTACGTTTTTATTAATCTTTTAACCGATCTGGCTTATGCTTATCTAGATCCTCGTGTTAGCTTGAGTGAGTAAAGAGTCTTCCGTGACGATTCGATTCTCATTTCCTTTTTTGATGATTGCCTTATGGATTTTTGTTGCGCTGTTTGCAGGTCTGTTGCCATTACACCCTGATACCATCATGTTAGAAAAGATACTGATTCCACCAGAGGGTCAAGCCTGGTTGGGCTATGATGATTTGGGTCGGTCGATCGCAGAGCGTTTGATCCTGGGTGCAAGAACCTCTTTTCTGGTTGCGTTTTGTGTGGTTTCGATTTCATTTGTTTCGGGGACAGCTGTTGGTGTGATGGCAGCCTGGTTTGGAGGGTGGTGGGATAAAGTGACCGTACTTGTGATTGATATTTTTATCGCATTTCCGGGAATATTATTAGCAATTGCATTATCCGGTTTGTTGGGCCCCGGCATCATGAATGTCGTGGTGGCCTTGTCCGTGGTTGGTTGGGTGGGGTTTGCTCGATTGGCCAGGGCACAAACATTGACCATGAAGCACCGCGAACATGTGATGGCGGCACAGGCGTTAGGTACTGAAGCGAGACAGATTGCGCTGATCCATATTCTGCCTTTAATCATTGCGCCTTTAGTCATTGAAGCAACCTTTGCCATTGCCGGGACAGTGATTGCTGAGGCTAGCCTTTCGTTCCTGGGGCTGGGCGTGCAACCACCGAATCCATCATGGGGCAGCATGATTAGAGATGGCACACGTTTTATGCTGGTTGCGCCACATATGGTTCTGGCTCCCGGCATGGCCATTCTGCTGGTAGTATTATCTATTAACTTACTGGGAGATAACCTACGGGATAGAATGGATGTCAGATCAAGACATGCAAAATTCAATCGTGAAGATGCTAGGCAATCATTGCAAGAAGGGTAGATCATGTCATTAGGCTCAATCATGATAGATCTGCGTGGCACCACGCTGGAAAATGATGAGAAAGAATGTTTACAACATCCTTTGGTTGGGGGGGTAATCTTTTTCTCGCGTAATTATGATTCACCAGAACAGATCGCTGCACTATCAAAAGAAATACATGCCCTGCGTGAACCTCGCTTGTTAATCGCCGTAGATCATGAAGGCGGACGTGTGCAGAGGTTTCAAAATGGTTTTACAAAACTACCTGCCTTACAGTTGATTGGTAGCCGATATAACAAAGACAATAAATCAGGATTAAAACTTGCTGAAAAAGCCGGTTGGTTGATGGCTGTTGAACTCAGGGCTGTGGACATTGATTTTAGTTTTGCCCCTGTGCTGGATGTCTGTAAGGGCGTCAGTAACGTGATCGGTGATCGTTCATTCCATAAAAATCCGGAATGTGTTGCTGCATTATCACAATCATATATGCATGGTATGCGCCGCGCGGGGATGGCCGCAGTCGGCAAACATTTTCCGGGTCACGGTGCTGTCAAGGAAGATTCACATCACGCCATACCATTTGATAGAAGAAGGTTTGAAGATATCCAAATGGATGACATGGTGTCATTTGAACGGTTAATTCATGTGGGGCTCGCAGCTATCATGCCAGCGCATGTTATTTATCCCGAAGTCGATGATAAACCTGCTGGCTTTTCATCTATCTGGTTACAGAACATCCTGCGCCAACAGCTAGGGTTTCAGGGGATTATTTTTAGTGATGACATCAGCATGGCAGGTGCAGAGATCGTGGGTGGATATGTCGATCGTGCACATTGCGCACTAGAAGCGGGGTGCGATATGGTGCTTGTGTGTAATAATCAAGCTGCTGCAATTGATATACTGGATAATCTCAAAGTGGAGTCAAACCCGGCTTCACAATCCCGTTTGATACGCATGCATGGCAAACACGAATATGATTTTGAGAACATGAAAAATGATAAAGAATGGCAGGCTGTGTCAGAGAAAATCTCGGGTCTAGTTGTTGAACCAGAGTTAGCATTGGGCGATGATGAAATACAGGCATAATAAATTACTCTCGCTAGTTACCAGCATGGCGCTGGTCTTGTTTTCTGGGTCATTATTCGCTTTAGATCTGACACGAAAGCTGACAAATTCAGATTGTCGTGTCATCGAAGAAATATCTTCTGACACACAAACGATTGCCATATTTAGCGATGCCCTACTCTGGAAAGTCTCGAAAGAAGGCAGAGAGCCAAGTTATGTGTTCGGAACAATTCATGTTTCTGATCCCAGGATTACAAAATTACCTGAAACGGTTGAAACAGCTTTAAAAAATTCAGATATATTTGTTATGGAGGCTTTACCCACGCCAGAAGAAGCATTATCACTAGCGCAGATGATGTTTTACGCTGATGGTACAACCTTAAAAGATTACCTAGATGACGACTTGTTTAATCGTATTGCAAAAGTCCTCTCAAATTTTCAGTTGCCGATAGAAGCTGTTTCTGTGATGAGACCATGGGCAGCATTTTTATTGATGAATTATCCAGCAGATAATACGATGCCACTGGATTTAGTGTTGTTTGAGATAGCGATGAGTCAAGGTGCCAGAACCATTGGTTTGGAAACACTTTCTGAGCAGGGGGCTGTCTTCAGTGAAATGTCGCTGGATGACCAGTTTAGATTACTATTGGACACTGTGTGCAATTATGATTTGGTCATGCAGGATATTGAAGAAATGAAACGACTTTATCTAAAGAAAGATTTAAACGGCCTGTTAAATGCGGGGACCCAACATGCCTATGCCGATGAGCCGGTGTATAAGGATTTGAACAAGCGTTTATTAGCCGATCGAAATAAGATAATGGCTGATCGGATGCAAGCAGTTTTGCAGGAGGGTGATGCCTTTATTGCAATCGGTGCCCTACACCTGCCTGGCAATGAAGGTGTGATAGATAGGCTAAGTCAACAGGGCTATAAAATAACCGCGATTTATTAAGCACAACAGAAGGTCTGGTATTGATGGATATAGAAACAACACTAATTGAATTTCAGAATTATTTCAGTAGCAACTCGTGGGTAGCTCAGGTATTTATTGTTGTATTTATCACGGTACTCATCAGCTTTATACAGAAGCGTATTATTGAAAAATTATATGCAAAACTGAAAAATACACGTGTCTATTGGGATGATGCCCTGGTTGATGCCGCGCGGCGTCCGTTGACTATCTTGATTTGGATAATCGGTTTAAGTTTTGCGGCTGAGATCGTCAGCAACAAAAGTGAGGCTGTCATCTTTAGTGCAATTGATCCTATCCGTGATGTGGGTGTCATTTTCACTTTTACATGGTTTCTGGTGAGATTCATTGAACGTACAGAAAAAAATATCGTTCTGAAGAAAGAGGCCAGAGGCGAAGAGATCGATCGCACAACGGCAGATACAATTGCAAAACTATTAAGAATATCCGTGATTATCACTGCCTTTCTGGTGATGTTACAGACTCTGGGGTTCAGTATTTCAGGTGTGCTCGCGTTTGGTGGGATTGGTGGTATCGCGATTGGTTTTGCCGCAAAAGATTTGCTGGCGAACTTCTTCGGTGGGCTGATGATTTATATGGATCGTCCATTCAATGTTGGAGACTGGATAAGATCCCCGGATAGAGACATTGAAGGAACCGTTGAGAATATCGGATGGCGATTGACCCGTATTCGTACTTTCGACAAGCGTCCTTTGTATGTCCCAAATTCGGTCTTCGCCAATATCGCTGTTGAAAATCCTTCGCGTATGACGAATCGCCGTATCAAGGAGACAATCGGTATTCGTTATGATGATGTGAGCAAGATGGAAGCGATTATTGATGATG
>CAYRXP010000162.1:0-4464 GCA_964428145.1 uncultured Enterobacteriaceae bacterium | reverse complement strand
CACGATCCTTGAAAGAACCTGTGGGATTCAGGCCTTCATACTTCACATAGATATCAACGTCCTTCCCCAGTGAACGAGGAATATTATTTAATTTGATTAAGGGGGTATTACCTTCGCCTAAACTGATAATGCGCGTGTCATCGCTGACAGGTAAGCGATCACGATATCTTTCTATCAGCCCAGTGTATCTTTGGCGGAAGCTCATTTTGTTTTTTTATGTTTTCTGTATTGTATTATTAATTATGCATTCGGTAGGTGGTAGTTAGTAGATGGAATATGAGAAACCCTACCTACCACTTACCATCTACTAAATTCTTACTTTAATATTTCCATACGTATACGCGTAATGTCGCCCTCTATCACATCAAGGTTTTTAATCTTTTCGATGGCTTCATTCATATTCTTTTCCTGCACACGTTGTGTCAGAAAAATGATAGGCACATGACTTGCACCTTCCTCAGGCTCTTTTTGCAGAATGGCTTCTATACTGATCCCCAGGTCTCCCAGAATTGCTGTGACTTCAGCCAGCACACCCGGGCGATCGATTGCCTGCATGCGTAAATAATAAGCCGTCTCCACTTCTTCTATGGGTAATATAGACGTGTCCGATAATTCATTAGGCTGGAATGCCAGATGTGGCACACGATTTTCAGGATCGCTGGTCAAGGCACGAACGATATCTATGACATCAGCAATCACAGCAGACGCTGTCGGTTCCGAACCTGCGCCTGCGCCGTAATATAAAGTGGGACCGACTGCATCCCCTTTCACCAGTACGGCATTCATCACACCATCAACATTAGCAATCAATCGACGGTGGGGAATCAGTGTTGGATGCACTCGCATCTCAATCCCATTTTCTGTTTTTCGTGTAATCCCGAGATGTTTAATGCGGTAACCTAGCTCAGCTGCATAAACGACATCCTGTTGTTCTATAGTTGTGATGCCTTCGATATATGTTTTTTCAAATTGAAGGGGGATACCAAAAGCAATCGAACCGATGATAGTTAATTTATGTGCAGCATCAATACCTTCAACATCAAAGCTTGGGTCAGCTTCTGCATAACCTAATTCCTGGGCTTCTTTTAACACGCTATCAAAATCTCTGCCATTTTCGCTCATCTCTGTCAGGATAAAATTACACGTCCCATTGATGATGCCTGCAGCCCACTGGATCTGGTTGGCAGCCAGACCTTCACGCATGGCCTTAATGATTGGGATGCCACCCGCTACGGCTGCTTCAAACGCAACAGTCACGCCCTTTTTCTGAGCAGCAACAAAAATCTCATTACCATGCACAGCGATCAATGCCTTGTTTGCTGTCACAACATGTTTGCCGTTTTCAATCGCCGCTAAAACTAGTTCCTTTGCCGGTGAATAACCACCGATGAGTTCAATAATAATTTTAACTTCAGGATCATTAACAACGGCAAAGGCATCATCAGAAATTGTCTCGATTTTATCGAGACCTGTAATTGCATCCGCATTATATTCTTTTGCAGCTGCATGACTGATTTGAATACCACGACCCGCTCTACGCGCGATCTCTTCAGCATTCCTGCTCAAGACACTGACGGTGCCGCCACCGACTGTACCCAAACCTAATAGACCTACCTTAACTGCTTGCATACTTTAATTTACTTTTCCGAATTATTTAATTTGATCTTTATTTGTTTCCGGATGCCACTGATGGGGCATCTTCTTGCAACATCGCCTGGATACCACGTATTGCTTTGTTTGTTCTCTCATCATCTTCAATCAAGGCGAAACGAACATATTTGTCACCGTACTCACCGAAACCCACACCGGGGGAGACAGCAATTTTTGCATCGGTTAATAGCTTCTTGGAAAATTCCAAAGAACCCATGTGTTGGAATTGTTCTGGAATGGAAGCCCAGACAAACATGGTGCCTTTAGGCTTCTCAACACTCCAGCCCGCAGCATTCAGACCATCGCATAAAACGTTTCTTCTGTGTTGATACAAACTGCAAATATCGGTAACACATTGCTGATCTTCCTCCAGTGCCGCCACCGCTGCGATCTGAATTGGTGCGAACAAGCCATAGTCCAGATAAGACTTCATTCTTGTTAAGGCATTGACAAGTATCTGATTGCCTACCATAAAGCCTACACGCCAACCAGGCATATTGTAGCTTTTTGATAAAGAGAAAAATTCCACCGCGATATCTTTGGCACCGGGAACTTCCAGGATCGAAGGTGCTTTATAACCATCAAAAACGATATCTGCGTAAGCCAGATCCTGAATCACCCAGATATCATGTTCTTTTGCGATTTCAACGACACGTTCAAAGAATGCCAAATCAACACATTGTGCTGTCGGGTTACTTGGGAAATTAATCAATAACATCTTTGGTTTTGGCAAAGTGTTCTTGATTGATCTTTCCAGCTCTTCGAAAAAATCAAAATCCGGTCCAATCGGCACATGCAAAACATCAGCACCCGCAATAATAAACCCATAGGGATGAATCGGATAAGAAGGATTTGGTACCAGCACCGTATCACCTTTATCCACAACAGCCATCGCCAAATGGGCCAGGCCTTCCTTGGAACCTATGGTGACAATCGCTTCTGTTTCAGGATCTAACTCGATGTCATACCGACGTTTGTACCAGTTACAGATTGCCTCACGTAATGGTGTAATCCCACGCGACACAGAATAGCGGTGCATCTCATCATGCTTTAATGCATCGATCATCTTTTCAACGATATGCCGCGGCGTAGGCTTGTCTGGATTACCCATGCCAAAATCGATAATATCCTCACCTCGATGGTGTGCTTTCGTCTTCAGGTCGTTGACAATGTTAAAGACGTAAGGCGGTAACCGTTGTATTCTTGAAAATTCTTTGTTCAATTGAAAACCCATTCACATACTTAAAAAAGCGTGCAAGTATACGGCATACAAGGTATAGAGTCATATCCATAATCGCTATACCCTTTGGGTAAAGCCATTCACAAAGATTATTCATGACAAAAGTCGCATCACTACAAATGATTTCCACTGCAGATGTGGATGTTAATCTGGAATCTGCGTCGGAATTAATTGCTCAGGCTACTAATCAAGGCGCGGAATTCCTGCTTTTACCTGAAAATTTTCCTCTCATGGGTCATAAAGAACACGATAAAGTCGCCATTCTGGAGCCTTTTGGGCAGGGACCGATACAGGACTTTCTATCTGAACAGTCACAAAAATACGGTATCTGGCTGATGGGCGGCACCATTCCCTTACAGGCAACCGTCGCAGACAAGGTTCGGGCTGCCTGCCTGCTTTATGATCCTGAAGGAAAATGTGCATTCAGATATGACAAGATTCATCTATTCGATGCCACGGTCAACGAAGAATCTGAAGAGAGCTATCAGGAATCCAATACACTGGAAGCAGGCCATGAAATTGTGATTGCCGAGACACCGTTTGGCAATATCGGCATGACGGTCTGTTATGACCTCCGTTTTCCTGAGCTTTATCGAGCCATGCTGAAAAATGACGTAAATATCATTACTGTACCTTCCGCATTCACGGCGACTACTGGTGTAGCACATTGGGAATCTTTATTACGTGCCCGCGCGATTGAGAACCTTTGTTATGTCATCGCGTCCAATCAGGGAGGGCAGCATATAAATGATCGCGAAACCTGGGGACATAGTATGATTATCGATCCATGGGGAGATATTCTAGATTGTATTGAAAAAGGTCCAGGCTTTGCCATTGCAAACATTGATCTGGAAAGGCAGAAAACCTTGCGCAGGAATTTTCCCTGCCTTGAACATAGAAAATTTAACTAGTAATATTTAGTTATTAAACGCACTTGAATAAAACGAATGAGTAATGTATATGAGTAAAGCACTTGAGATCGCTAAAACACATTTACTGGATAACAGCGGTCTGGATACGAACGATATTCAGAAAACACTGGATCAGTTAATGGCTCATGATATTGATCATGCTGATCTCTATTTCGAATCATCTCATGCAGAATCATGGATATTGGAAGACAGTATCGTCAAGGAAGGTTCGCATAGTATTGACCAGGGTGTTGGCGTCAGGGCAATCAGTGGCGAAAAGACCGGATTCGCTTACTCAGATGAAATTGTATTACCAGCCTTAACTAATGCAGCAACTGCGGCACGCGCCATCGCCCGTAGCGGTGGTGAAGGAAAGCTTCAGGCCTGGAAGCAACAATCACTGGTATCACTGTATCAGGCAAGTGATCCGCTTGCATCGATCAGTGCCGAGCAAAAAGTCGAGTTGCTAATAAATATTGATCAACGGGCAAGACAAAAAGATCATCGTGTAAAAAAGGTGATGATTGGTCTGACGGGTCTGCATAACACCATACTGGTGGCCGGAAGTGATGGCACTTTTGCCGGTGATGTCCGCCCGCTTGTCAGGCTAAATATTAATGTCATTGTTGAAGAGAACGGGCGCTTCGAGAAAGGCGGTTCAGG
>CAYRXP010000161.1:0-4518 GCA_964428145.1 uncultured Enterobacteriaceae bacterium | reverse complement strand
CCTTTTCTTGAGCACATGCTGGATCAGGTCGCTCGACATGGCATGTTTGATTTAAATATCAAGGCAAAAGGCGATCTGAAAATTGATGCGCATCACACCGTAGAAGATGTGGGCATCACTTTAGGTCAAGCCTTTACAAAAGCATTGGCCGATAAAAAAGGTATCCGCAGATATGGTCATGCCTATGTGCCATTAGATGAAGCCTTGTCACGTGTTGTTGTGGATTGTTCTGGGAGACCGGGCCTGGAATATTCTGCTGAATATCCGCGCGCCCGCGTAGGGGATTTTGATCTCGATTTACTTTTCGAATTTTTCCAGGGCTTTGTCAATCACGGCATGGTGACTTTGCATATTAATAACCTTAAGGGACGAAATGCACATCACATTGCCGAAACCATATTCAAAGCTTTTGGTCGCGCATTACGCATGGCCGTAGAACCTGATCCAAGAATGGAGGGCATACTGCCTTCTACCAAGGGTGCTTTATAAGCCGAAGTCCATGCCATGAGTAAAATCGCTGTCCTCGATTACGGTACCAGTAATCTGCGCTCCGTCGCCAAGGCCCTTGTGTTTGTTGCAGATAATCAGCATGACATCCTCATCTCTGATCAACGTCAGGAGATACTCGCAGCTGACCGAATTGTTTTCCCGGGACAAGGTGCTGTGGGTCAATGCATGCAAAATCTAAAAGAAACTGGGCTGGATGATATCGTTAAGGAATGCATTAACACCAAGCCTTTCCTGGGAATTTGTCTAGGCTTACAGTCATTGATGCAGGCAAGCGATGAAGATGGGGGGGTTGAGGGATTAGGCATCATCCCGGGCAAGGTCGTTCGCTTCCCGGATAATGTCAAAGATGAACATGGCGACATTTGTAAAATCCCACACATGGGCTGGAACCGAGTAAACCAACAAATACCACACCCTTTGTGGAAGAATATTGAAGATGGTGCTCGTTTCTATTTTGTCCATAGCTACTATGTACAACCAGAAAATGACGAGGATATTGCGGCAAAAACAAACTACGCAACTAAATTTACGTCAGCGGTTGCCAGGGGGAATGTATTTGCTACACAATTTCACCCGGAAAAAAGTCAGCATGCAGGCTTAACTTTGCTGAAAAATTTTCTGTCCTGGAACGGACAGGATAGCTAAGACAGCAATGATAAATAATTACGAATCATGATCATAACTCCCTGTCTATAGCACGATAACCAATATCCTTTCGATAGAACATACCATTCCAGCTAATCTTCGCCACTGCCTCGTAAGCTGATTGCTGTGCTTGTGACACGGTTTTACCCAGTGACGTAACACACAAAACACGTCCTCCCGCAATCAATACATCATTGTCTTGCTGTAACGTCCCAGCATGAAATATCTTAGTCCCTACCGGGAACTCATGATCCAATCCTGTAATAACATCGCCTTTTCGCACGCTTGCCGGATAGCCACCCGAGGCCAGTACGACGCCCAGCGCAGCACGTTCATCCCATTCAGCACTCACTTTATTTAGTTTCCCATCTAATGCTGCTTTACATAAATTAACTAAATCACTTTTCAGGCGCATCATGATAGGTTGGGTTTCTGGATCACCAAAACGGCAATTAAATTCCAACACTTTGGGTGTGCCATCAGCTGTTATCATTATTCCCGCATAAAGAATTCCGACATATTCACGCCCTTCATCGGCCATGCCTCTGATCGTCGGTTCGATCACTTCATGCATGATGCGATCATTAATTTCATGCGTCACAACGGGCGCTGGGGAATAAGCTCCCATGCCCCCAGTGTTGGGCCCTTGATCGCCCTCGTCTCTTGCCTTGTGATCCTGTGAGCTCGCTAACGGCAAAATATTTTCACCATCAGACATCACAATGAAACTAGCTTCTTCACCCTGCAGGAATTCTTCAATCACAACACGATGGCCTGCCTCATCAAACTTGTTTCCAACCAGCATATCTTCAATAGCCACGATTGCTTCGTCCTCTGATAGAGCGATCACGACCCCTTTTCCTGCTACCAATCCATCTGCCTTGATAACAATCGGTGCACCCTTTTCTTTCGCGTAGACTTTGGCGGCATCGACATCGGTGAATACCTGATATTCTGCAGTCGGGATATGATGACGTTGCAAAAAATCTTTACTAAAGGATTTCGAACCTTCAAGAATTGCGGCAGCTTTTGATGGGCCAAAGCAGGGTAATTCTGCTTGTTTGAATTCATCCACGATACCATCAACCAAAGGATTTTCTGGGCCAATGATCGTGAGATCTATTTTTTCGCTTTCTGCAAAGTCTTTCAGGCCTTGTATATCTTCAGCACCGATACTGATATTACATAACTTGTCTTCTCTCGAAGTCCCTGCATTCCCCGGCGCAACATAAACCAGTTCAACTTGTTCTGATTGTGCTGCTTTCCATGCCAGGGCATGCTCACGACCACCACCACCAACAATCAATACTTTCATCTATCTATTCTCAACTATTCACAACGGCTTAATAAAGATTTTTTGAGGGAGCATATTTCACACACTCTCGATATAAACGGAAAAATTAAATCAAAAACGTTTTGACGGAGTAGATTTTTTGTTAATTCGAGGCGCAATTGGTAACGAGTAATGAGTTTATAATTAATAAATGAGTGGCGCAGTGACGATTGCAACGAAGAAGTAACAAAAAATATGCCCGTCAATGGAGAAAGTGGCGCATAGATGTAAAAACCATGGCAATATCCGCCTCATTCGCTGCAGCAATCACTTCATCATCACGCATAGAACCACCGGGTTGTATGATGGCTGTGACACCTACTTTTGCTGCTGAATCAATGCCATCACGAAATGGGAAGAAGGCATCCGAGGCCATCACTGATCCACTGACTTCCAGGCCTTCGTCCTCGGCTTTAATCGCTGCAATACGCGCACTATAAATCCGGCTCATTTGTCCGGCACCTATACCTATCGTTTGTTTATCTCTTGCATACACAATGGCATTGGATTTCACATATTTCACCACCTTCCAGGTAAATAGTAAATCCTCTAATTCCTTTTCAGTGGGTGGACGTTTGGTGACAATGGTAAGATCATCTCTTTCAATAAACCCTCGATCATTATCCTGTATTAACAAGCCACCACTCACACGTTTCATGGTTAACTGTTGTATTGCAACCTCTCTTACGCCCGCCTCAAGGACTCGAATATTTTCTTTCTCAGAAAGGACATCCAGCGCCTCTTTACTAACGGAAGGTGCAATAATCACTTCGACAAATTGTCGCTCAATGATTGCTTTGGCCGTTTGTTCATCAAGCAGTAAATTAAACGCAATGATTCCGCCAAAGGCAGAGGTAGGGTCTGTTTGATATGCTCTTTCATACGCCCGCAGGACATTTTCGCCGACCGCCACACCGCATGGATTTGCATGCTTGACGATAACACAAGCGGCCTCCTGATAAGACAGAACACACTCGAGTGCGGCATCAGTATCTGCAATATTATTATAGGAGAGGGACTTACCTTGCTTTTGCTTTGAACCAGCGATTGTCCCCGAGGGGGGGGTCTGTTGGGTATAGAAAGCGGCTGTTTGATGTGGGTTCTCGCCATACCTCAACTCCTGAAGTTTCTTGAATTGAGATGTAAAAGTCAGTGGGTAATCCAGATCATCGCCATCTGTTGATACAGCCCCCAGGTAATTAGAGACATTGGCATCATAATTCGCGGTATGCGCAAACACTTTTTGCGCCAGGTAAAATCGTGTCTCATCAGTCAGTGATCCATCATAATTATCAATTTCATCGATGACATTTTCATAATCAATTACGTCAACAATAACGCCCACGTGGGCATAATTCTTTGCTGCCGAACGCAACATTGTAGGCCCGCCTATATCAATATTTTCAATGGCATCAGCTAATGTGCAATTGGACTGATTTACTGTTGCTTCAAAGGGGTAGAGATTCACAACTAACAGATCAATCGGCTCAATATTGTTTTCAGCCATGACTGCATCATCTATACCGCGCCGACCTAACAAACCACCATGAATTCTAGGGTGCAATGTTTTCACCCTGCCATCCATAATTTCAGGGAATCCCGTGTAATCAGAGACCTGGATAACGTTGATACCACCATCAGCGAGCAGCTTGGCGGTTCCTCCCGTTGACAGAATAATGATGTTACGGCTTGCCAATTGACTGGCAAACTCAACGATCCCGGTCTTGTCTGAAACACTGATAAGTGCACGTTTGATCTTATTCATAATTTGACTGACCCTGAATGTATATCAGTGGTGGGAAGAAGATAACAAGGGTTTTATTCCAACGCGTACTTCTTTAATTTTTTACGTAGTGTGGCCCTGTTGATGCCTAATATTTCTGCTGACCTTGTGATATTGCCTTGCGTCTGTTTCAAAACGATCTTAAGCATAGGTTCCTCCGTCTGCGATATAATAAGCTCATAAAGATCACTCGGATCATGACCATCCATATCTTCAAAATATAAATTTAAAGCACTTTCGACACAAT
>CAYRXP010000160.1:0-4523 GCA_964428145.1 uncultured Enterobacteriaceae bacterium | reverse complement strand
GAGGGCGACGGGATCAATATCTGGATAGCTCAACATAGGATCCGAAGTTTATCATTAAGCCATAATAATTAAGCCAGAATATTTCAGACTGAAAACATTATAGTTTGTCAGGAGCAACTGCTATTCTCTCAACATGCTTGAGAATACCAAAAACAGACTGGCTGATGAAACCAGCCCTTATTTACTTCAACATGCTGATAATCCGGTCGACTGGTATGCATGGAATGAAGAAGCCTTGAACAAGGCAGTCAAAGAAGACAAACCCATCCTGCTGTCCATTGGTTATTCTGCCTGCCACTGGTGCCACGTCATGGCACACGAGTCATTTGAAAATGTTGAAACCGCAGACATCATGAATGCACATTTCATCAATATTAAAGTCGATAGAGAAGAAAGACCGGATATCGACAAGATATACCAAACTGCACAACAGATGTTGACGCAAAGAACAGGTGGCTGGCCTTTGACCATGTTCCTGACACCGAAAGATCATATTCCCTTTTTTGGCGGGACATATTTCCCTGTTGAATCAAAGCATGGCCTGCCCGGCTTCAAGGGACTCCTGGAAAGAATCTCTGATTTCTATCATCAAGAAAAAGGATCCATCGCCAAACAAAACGATTCTTTTCTGATGAGCCTGCAAACAATGAACGAGCAGCTAGCTTCTGACGAAGCAGTAGATTTAAATCCCGAGCCCCTGGAAACAGCGACACAACAATTACAGCAAAGTTTTGATTCGCAATTCGGTGGTTTTGGCGGTGCACCCAAATTTCCTCATCCCTCCAATCTTGAGCACCTACTTAGACAACATGTACTTAGCCAACATCTGAAAACTAATAGCATTCAACATCAGGCTATCAACATGGTTGATCTCACGCTAAATAAAATGGCCCTTGGCGGTCTTTATGATCAACTCGGCGGCGGTTTTTATCGCTATTCTGTGGATAGGGAATGGATGATCCCGCATTTTGAGAAAATGCTTTATGACAATGGATTATTACTGACACTCTATAGTCAGGCCTGGCAAATCACCAAGGACTCCCTCTATCAACAAGTGGCCACTAGTACTGCAGACTGGGCCATTAACGAAATGCAAAACCCTGAAGGCGGTTATTACTCTAGCCTGGATGCCGACTCAGAAGGTGAAGAAGGGAAATTCTATGCCTGGACTAAGGATGAAGTTAGCGTCCTGTTAAGCGAACAGGAATATATTGCCTTCGCAAAACACTATGGTCTGGATCAGGGGCCTAACTTTGAAGGCAAATGGCACCTGCGAGTCACGCATGAAACAACTGATACGGAAACACTAGAATTACTTGAGCAAGGCAGAGTAAAACTGATGCAACGACGGGTAACTCGTATTCGACCAGGTTGTGATGACAAGATCCTGACCTCATGGAATGCACTGATGATCAAGGGTATGGCAACCACAGCCTTTACCTTTAACAATGATCGTTATCTGGATTCTGCAGAAAATGCCCTGGAGTTTATACACCAAAATATGTACGTTGACGGAAAATTACTCGCTACTTACAGAGAGGGCAAAGCACATCTAAACGCCTATCTGGATGACTATGCCTTTCTCATCGATGCCATCCTAGCTTTTTTACAATGTCGCTGGAATCAGAAGTGGTTGGACATGGCAATTCAACTGGCGGATCAATTACTCGATTCATTTGAGGACAAAGAACATGGTGGATATTTTTTCACCTCCCATGATCATGAAAAGCTGATCCAGCGCAGTAAATCTTTTATGGACGATGCATTGCCCTCCGGAAATGGAGTGGCAGCATCTGTGCTTGGCAAACTGGGGCATTTATTGGGTGATTCCCGCTATGTACAGGCCTCGGAATTGACACTACGGGCTGCCTGGTCCTCGATTGAGCGATATCCATCCGCGCATAATGCCCTGCTCCATGCCCTGGAAGAACATATTTCACCCCCCAAAAGTGTCATTATTCTGGGAGAAACAGAAGCCATGGCTGAATGGTGCAGTAAATTTAGAGAAAGCCACAATCCCTTCAACAGCCTCATGATCCTGCCGACAAATGTTTCAGAATTGCCGGGAATACTCAGTGAATACAAGGCAGACAAGTCGCCTGTCGCCTACATCTGTGAGGGACACAGATGCCAGGAACCGATATTCAACCTTGATTTGATCAACAAAAACTTGAACAATCCCCCCTAAACAATAATAATATGCTGCTTTGCAGCAATGCATTGCCTGTTAACAATGGGCAGAATATGAGCTTAGTAATGAACTTCTTCAAAGATGGCATGCTAACCCGAATTTTGTTTTTGGCGAATTTCGATTCAGAAATTACAATTCGGGGCCTAGAACAAGTCTAAATAAAGCAAAATAAAATCAGAATGATAATTCTAACCCGGTGATTCGTCATCGAGAATTTATTTACTATTTAATTTTTAAATAATGAAGTGCACTTGAGAGGTTTTAATCATGAGTTCTAGTTCTAACAATAAGAAGTTACTGGCCTGGGTCGATGAAATGGCCACACTATGTCAGCCGGACAATGTCGTATGGTGTGATGGCTCCGAAAAAGAATGGCATGCCATGTGGGATATCCTGATCAAGGGGGGTACCGCAAAAAAGCTGGACGAAAATAAACGCCCCAACAGCTACTATGTTCGTTCCACCCCAGCCGATGTCGCCCGTGTTGAAGACCGCACCTTTATCTGCTCTGAAAAAGAAGAAGATGCCGGCCCCACAAATAACTGGTGTGACCCCAAGGAAATGTGTGAGACCCTGAACGGCCTGTTCAGCGGTTGTATGAAGGGTCGCACTATGTACGTCATCCCTTTCAGCATGGGGCCCATAGGCTCACCCATTGCCCATATCGGTGTTGAAATTTCCGATTCTCCCTACGTTGTCACTAATATGCGTATCATGGCCCGCATTGGCCAGGATGTTCTTGATGCCCTGGGTGAAGACGGTGAGTTCGTGCCCTGCATACATTCGGTCGGCGCGCCCCTGGTAGAAGGACAGGAAGATGTTCCCTGGCCGTGTAACCCGGACAATCGTTACATCGTCCATTATCCGGAAACCCGTGAGATCTGGTCTTTCGGTTCCGGCTACGGTGGTAATGCACTGCTGGGTAAAAAATGCCTCGCCTTGCGTATCGCCTCTACCATGGCGCGTGATGAAGGCTGGATGGCTGAGCACATGCTTATCCTCAAGCTGACGAACCCCGAGGGGGAAGTTAAATTCGTGGCCGGCGCCTTCCCGAGTGCCTGTGGCAAGACCAACCTCGCCATGTTGACGCCCACCATTCCCGGCTGGAAAGTGGAAACCATTGGAGATGACATTTGCTGGATGAAATTCGGCGAAGACGGTCAGTTATATGCGATTAATCCAGAAACCGGGTTCTTTGGTGTTGCACCGGGTACTAGCATGCAGTCCAATGCCAATGCCATGCTGACATTAACTGAAAACTCAATTATCACCAACGTGGCCGAAACCGATGATGGCGATGTATGGTGGGAGGGAATGACCGAAGAGGCACCTGCTCATCTGATTGACTGGAAAGGTAATGACTGGACTCCGGATTCAGATACCCCGGCTGCACACCCGAATGCCCGTTTCACCGCGCCCGCAGCACAATGTCCTGTAATTGCGGATGAATGGGAGGATCCTAAAGGTGTCCCCATCAGTGCAATCCTGATGGGTGGCCGCCGTGCGTCCGTTGTGCCTCTGGTCACAGAAGCACTGGACTGGAACCACGGTACTTTCCTGGGCACCATTATCGCTTCTGAAATGACGGCTGCGGCCTCTGGTGCCATCGGTCAATTACGTCGTGACCCGATGGCGATGCTGCCATTCTGTGGTTACAACATGGCTGATTATTGGGGTCACTGGTTGAAGATGGGTCAGACTGAAGGTGCAAAAATGCCGAAGATCTACTACGTAAACTGGTTCCGCAAGAATGATGCTGGCAAATTCATGTGGCCCGGCTTCGGCGAAAACAGCCGTGTATTGAAATGGGTATTCGAACGTTGCAATGGCACTGCTGATGCAATCGAAACTGCTATTGGTAATATGCCGACTTTAGATGCCATCGACTTTGATGGTCTGGATATGGCTGAAGAAGATATCGCTAATTTGATGCGCGTTGATACTGATGGCTGGTTGTCCGAACTCGCTGGTATCGAAGAATACTATGCAACGTTTGGTGATCACTTACCTGATGAGTTAACTCTTCAGGTTAGTGCTCTGCGTCAGCGTTTGGAGGATTCAAAACTGGCTGCCGCCTAAGTCGATACTTGTTAGACGCAGGTTAACAAACCCGGAAAGCCCGCTATACTTGGCGGGCTTTTTTTATTGTCTATTTATAATAAAAACATTGGGAGAGGATTCATGATTGAAATGACACTAGAACTTGCAGAAGCCATCGGCAAGGCTGCATTAGCAAAAGCAAATGAAATGAATCGGCCGATGAGCGTATCGGTTGTCGATGAATCGGGCAGACTGGTTTATTTTAGTCGTGCTGATAACGCTGGATTTTTTA
>CAYRXP010000159.1:0-4548 GCA_964428145.1 uncultured Enterobacteriaceae bacterium | reverse complement strand
CGGTACCCACTTGAGGGGTGTGTAGGTAGGGGGGCGTTGAGCACGACGCCAGGGATGGCGGAGGTACGATTACATGGAAGTAATCGGTAGAGTCGAGTCTGGAACGTAGACCGAGAGTAATGCCGGGACGCTCACATGGACGTGAGCGGTAGAGTCGTGTCTGGAACGAAGACCGAGAAATTACCGAGCAACCGCAGGCGGTTGGTAAGAATCTCGACAATGTTAATCATTCAAATTCTTGTATCAGATTTTACTTTATTAGTAATTTAGAAGCAGTATCGGCATCTGCTTTATTCATTTTGCTTAATAGCGGGCGTATAGATTTCTTATCATTTGTTTTATGAATACTTTGAACAGAAGATTGTATTAGCGAGAGAATATCACCACTGGTCATGTTAGAAGTGAGGGCTGTTAGTTCATGAGTAGAAATACCTTCTGGGACTGTCGGTATTACTTTGACCAGAATATTCAATTTGTTCTGAGAAGATTGCCCATTAATGTTGCTCATAAGAGAAATTAAACGTGCAGATCGGTAATCAGTAGGTGCTGCTGATTTTGCTTGCTTAACTACAGGTGCTGGCTGTTTTTTTAATTTCCTGTTTTCTTTTGAAGATGTGGCCAGCTCAGTTTTTAATTTAGCAATGTGTTCTACGTACTCGTTTCGTTCAGCTTCTAATGTTTCTTGATGATCCAGAATCAATACTTCCTGCATTTCCTTAAGAAGTTCTATTTCTTCTTCGAGCTGTGCCATGGTTGTAAAAATTTGATCATTACTACTTTTTTCTGCAAGATATTTACTTTCCCAATCACCTAATTGGTAATCGTCCAAATTTTCCTGTAGATATTCCAGTTTTGTGGTGATGGCAGTCAGATTATTTTCCAATGAAGTTCTGAGGTCTGAAGCTTTACTATATCGATTCAACAAGTCTTGTTCATGTAGGCTTCGTTGGTGCAGTTGCCGTTCCAGAGCTTCAATTCTGTCCAGATACGAACGGGAAGTCAGATGATTCTGTTGTTTGGTGTCATTCCAGATCCAGGCCCATATAGCGCTTATGGTAAAGGCCACAACAATCGCCGTTATGGCCAATGATTTTAATTGATTTTTTGACTGTTCTTCCCCCATGGAGGGGATTTTGGACAAAGGCTCACATCAGGTCAATGATTATGTAAACCAGGAAACCAAGTCAGGTAGGCAATCCCGGTAAATTCACAATAAAAAACAAAAGGATTTATTCTAAAAAGTGCTCATTTCTTGAGTAATGAAAGCTTCAAGTTGTAATGATCCGTCTCCTTCGAAATTGATAAATTTCAAGCCACAAGCTACATCCCTATCTTTTTCATCTTGTAATGGATTGGAATAATACATTTCACACAGCGCATTTATTCTCATATCCATTTCAAATAACTTAAGGCGAAAGGTCACATCCAGCAATGGAGCATTAGTGTCTGTGAAATTTTCGTTATCTGGGTTTATTTTCTTTAAAGATTCGCTGTCAGTGCGAATCTGAAGCCCGTCAGGTGAAATATCATGAATTCTGGCTTCCAGATGCTGTGTTTTGTAGAGGATACTAACCGGAGAATCAATTACTATTCTTGGATATTCCCTTCTGTCTTCATAGCGCTCATGTGATTTTGATTTATCCATCATTTATGCCTGTATGTACGTTTTCATCGTCGTTAAATCTAGAACCTGGCATTAGCTATATCAAGGAATTAGTTCACATTTTCTCTAAAAGCTGATGACATTGTGATATAGATCACACCATCTCAGGATCATATTATCAGCGACAAGATCAAGCAGGGACGCAACTATCGTGTGATATTTTGTCTATAATCAATACAGAGAATACTTAATTCCGGGAAGTGGTTTGCTTATGAACAATAGAAACACAATGATTTCCCTTTTCATCCTGTCACTGGCGTGTCTCGGCAACCAGAATGCCCTGGCAGGAACCGTCTACCAATGGATAGACGAAGCAGGCAACGTCAATTTTAGTGATGTGCCGCCAGATAAATCGGTAGTCACTGAAACGCGTGAAATCAGCATCAATCAACATGACCCAGACGATATTGATTTTGAAAAATATTCAATCATTAATCAGTTAGAGCAAATGGCTGAATGGCGCAGGCAATTATCAGAAGAGCGCCTGGAAAAGAGGAGACTGATTCTGGAAGAAAAACGACTGGCCTTTGAAATGGAACTAAATAGGCAGAACGAAGCTATTATCGATGAAGCATATATCCCTTACGCGTACACCTATGCACCCTATCGGTATCGCCAACATTATGGACACATAACAGGGTTACATCGACCACATATTCAACAAAGGCAGAAAACAAATTTTAGATTGGTGGCCAATGGACCTTCCATTTAGCGGAGGTATTGACAATAAATTTGTATGTAGTATGTAGATAATAGCTAGACCAGCTCGCTATCCCTAACCACTTTGCACCGTCTTCTAAAATATACTCAGAATACTTAACGTTTAAATGTAGATTAATAAAAGCTGCAGGTAAGCCGAGAGAGTCGGGAATTACTGGAAATGAGCTATGAAATATGAGTTCTTGATTCTCTATAAAAAGTGCTGTGAAATTTATCCTCTTATATTTTTCAGAATTTCCCTAATGTTTGCCGGTTAAAGGGACAAAGACTACAGGCAAAACATCTCTCTGTTCGATCTCACCATCCGGTCCTTTAGTTAATACTCTAAGAGACTGAGTCCAATGATGCTGACCCACCGGAATGACCAATCGACCACCTAATTTTAATTGTTGAATAAGTTGTTCTGGAATGTGCTCCGCGGCTGCAGTGACCAAAATAGCATCGAAGGGGGCGTGTTCGGGCCAGCCATGATAGCCATCACCAATCTTTACCGTAACATTGTCATAACCCAGATCCTGTAAAAGCGACTTTGCTTCCAAACCCAGGGCCTCTATGATCTCAATGCTATAAACATGGCTCACCAGCTCAGATAATACAGCAGCCTGATAGCCGGAACCTGTGCCAACTTCTAACACCACTGACTCAGCAGTCACTGCAGCCAGATCGGTCATCAGGGCAACAATGTAAGGCTGGGAAATAGTTTGATTATGACTTATGGCCAATGCTGTATTCTCATATGCATATGATCGGCTTTCTGGAGGGACGAATTCATGCCGGGGAACTGCCATCATAGCCTCCAGAACCCGACTATCTAGGGATGACTTCCCTATATAAGATTTCGTCATCTCCACCGACTGCTGAATAACAGCAAGCATCTGCTGACGTTTTTCTTTGTAGGCATCCTCTGCAAAGGCATTCATCATAGACATAGTAACAATGGTTCCCATTAGTACCATCCGGAATGGTAATTTTATCGAAAATATAGTCATAAACTACCTATCAGAATAGCAGATGAAGAGACTAAAAACGCAATAAGCTACCGTAGTCACCAGCATTACTCCCCGAAAGGTAATGAAAATAGAGGGGAGTGGCCTTGTATATACCAGGAAACAGCACAAAATCGTAGGTTTGGTTCATTATAGTTTTTTAATACAGGCTATAATCATAATGAATACTCGTAATGCTTAATAAATTACGGAAAGAAGAATAAATTTATTAATCCATTTTATTTTATGGGCATTGAAATTAAACAGATATTAGTCATCGACGACGACGACGACTATAGAAACCTGATAATCAGGAAGCTGCAACGCTTCTTTCCAGATACATCATTTGATGAAGTTGATCCAAGAACAAACGATATGCCTGACGAGAATTATTATTGGGATAATATTGATTTAATAATTCTAGATTATGATTTTGGTCTTGACTTCACGGGGTTAGACTGGTTTAAAAAATTTAAACCAGAAGAAATGCCAACAACTATTCTTATGACAGCTCAAGGGAGTGAAGAGATAGCAATTAGATCAATTAAAATAGGCGTTGATGATTATATTGTTAAAGGGCGCATGAATGATAATAAGTTAATAGAATCAATCAATGAATGTGTAACAAAGAAAAAGCAGGATAAAATAAAAATTTCTGCCCTTACAAATAAAAGTATTATTTTTAATAAATCAAATTTTATTAAAAAATTACAATTAATAACAAATGAAAAAGATACAAAGAATAATTTGTTATTATTTAATCCAGTATCATACAAACAAATCGGTGAAGGAATAGGAATCAATTATCAGGACAGATACATTAAATATGTTACCGATTGCATATATGATTATATAACATCAAACGATATTACTTCTAATGTATTCATCTATAGAGAGGAATATATCGCAGTTATACTTGAGACAGATGCATGTGAGAAACATATTAATGCTATTTGTGAACAATTAGATAAAGAGAACTACGTGACTGGCGTGAAAAATTATTCGTGTATAGTAAATGTTGGTGTAATCAGTCCTCAACACTTTGAAGAAAGTGAATTTGATAAAACTGATTATGAGTTATTATCAATTGCGCTAGCACTATGTAAGTCAGCCAAATCTGATAAAGAAAGGAAAATTTACAATTATGGTGAGATTAATTTAAAAGAAGTTGAATCATTT
>CAYRXP010000158.1:0-4572 GCA_964428145.1 uncultured Enterobacteriaceae bacterium | reverse complement strand
TCTGGTTGCTTCATGTCCATCCATGATGGGCATCTGAACATCCATTAGAATCAAGTTGTAGCTATTCTCACGATACAGATCTACCGCAATCTTACCATTCTCTGCTTCATCGATAATGTATGGCAATTTTTTCAGATAAGTTTTGACTAACAGGCGATTATCTTCATTGTCTTCAACCAGCAATATCCGCTTCTTTTCTACAGGCGTTTCACTTACTTCAGATTCAGGCTGTTCATCACTTGTGACACGTTCCCCTACCTGCTCATCCTTACTTGAAAAAACACGCAGCAATTCGGACTGTTTAATTGGTTTGGTTAAATAACCATCAAGTTCTAATTTATTTACCTTGCTTATTTTCTGATGTAGAGAAACCGGACCGAGCATTGCGATAATCACTGGACTAGAATTTGATTGCCTGAATGCTTCGATTTCTGCAGCACCAGAATTTCGTAAGGTTTTATCTTCCAGAAATATGTACTGATATTTCGGTTTACCGCCACTGCTATTTGATAATTGATTCCATGATAATAATTCTTCAGATTCAACACATTCGGCACCAAATGCCCGGAGTATATTACAGATCTTGCCTCTATTATGCTGATTTTCATCGAGCACAAGCACTGTCTTATCCGTTAGTAATTCTGCTTGTTGGAGATCACCTCTTGTTGCTGATTTGTCACCCGGTAAATTTACAGTAAACGAAAATGTACTTCCTTCTCCTTCTTCACTTTCAACCCAGATACGTCCCCCCATCATCCCGACCAGTTGCCTGGATATCGTCAAACCCAGGCCCGTCCCACCATATTTACGTGTCGTTGAAGAGTCAGCCTGGGTGAAGCTTGCAAATATTGCTTCTTGCTTCTCTTTCGGAATACCAACACCAGTATCACTGACCGAGATCAATAGTTCATTCGAATCAGAATCATGCACCCAAACAACAATATGGCCTTTCTCTGTAAACTTAATTGCATTACTAATCAAATTGAGAATAATCTGTCTCAGTCGTGCCGGATCACCCATCCGTTTCGTGTCCAACTTTTGATCAATTCTGCTAATTAACTCAACATCACGTTCCGCTGCCTTGATTGCATATATTTCAACCGACTCTTCAATTACATCAAGTAAATCAAATGGGATATTTTCCAATACCAATTGTTCTGCTTCGATTTTTGAAAGATCCAGAATATCGTTAACCAGACTCAGCAGTGTATCACCTGCTTTCCTGAAGACTTTGACATATTTTTTCTGATCACTATTCAGTTTTGTATCAGAAAGTAATTCGGCCATTCCGATAATTGCTGTAAGTGGTGTGCGTATTTCGTGACTCATGCTCGCCAGGAAATCTGATTTCGCCCGGGCGGCATCCAGCGCTTTATCCCTGGCCCAGGCTAATTCTCTTGTTTGGAGTTCTACTCTTGACTCGATCACGATATTTCTGTCACTCAATTCTTTTTCACGAAGATCTTTTGCCCTGACCAGTGACATTAACAAAAGCGTTATACCCAATCCAATAAGCAGAGCGATATATATCAGATCCTGATTAACATCAGGCCAATAGACATTTTTCGATATGGATAATTTGACAGAATAAGTCGGAAGTTGAATTGAAGCATCATGACTAAAACTGGACACCAAAAAACCACTTCGAATTTTGGACGGTGAAATACTATAAATTAATTTTCTACCACTCAGACTGGATGATTCACTATACAAATCGATCATCAATGTATCAGGAATTCCGGAGTGCTCGATTAATTTCTCCGGGCTTATCAATAAAGAAAGAATTCCTCGAATTGAATCTTCCGGTTTTCCGTCAATTGCTGCGGTATAGCCTTCGTTGAGCATTGCTTTGAACAAGACGTAATATTTTCCCGACTCCAGATCCACAACAGAGACAACAGGCTCTGTCCCCTCGTTTAAATATAATGATTTCAGAATAGTCTCATAATTCTCAATATCTCTTATCTCGTGACCTGAAATAGCTTTTTGTGAATCACGAAATCTGTAATATTTACTCTCTATAGAGAAATTGGAGGTTGACTGGTCTGCGATCTTAATTAAGGTGTAATAAAGGATACCTTCTATAAAAGGTTGTTGATCGAGTATCCCTTTCGCCATCGGTTGAAATACTTGATCATCGAGTATCTTATTTGCATCAATGAACGTTGCAAAGCTGTTAATAATATCATTACTTACCTGGACATTATGTGCAACAGATTCTCTTATCTTGGAAGACTCAAAGGTAAAACTTCTTTTGTTCTCTTCTAACGCGCTATTCCATGCGATAAAAACCAGTGTGAGTCCCAGTGTAAGACCCGAAAGTAAAGCGACAGCATAGATCAACCATCTTGATGTCTGCTTGTTCAGGTTATTAGGCATTGTTTAAACCTATACTTCTTCGTATATAATTTCCACACTGGATAGGTAATGCGACAATTTTTTGACATTGTCGCTGACGCTCTCCGGGTCACTTGCCTTGGCGCCCCTCTCAATTTCCGCACCCATCTCGGTAATACCAGAGAAGCCATAACCGCCACCCACACCTTTCAGGTTGTGACCAATTGACCTTAATGTCTCAAAATCATTTTCTTGTAACGCACTCTCAAGATTTCGTATATCTTTCTGACGATTGTCCAGGAATCCGGGAATAAGATCTTCAAGATCAATATCTATATGAACGACAATTTTTTCTTCACTCATTTCATAATACCCTTAACGTGTCGATATGAATTTTTATGTTTTACTCTTGCTGCGAAATTTGTCCGGCTCAATATTATGCAATTTTAATAATTTATAGAACTCGGTGCGATTCCTTCCTGCAATTTTTGCAGCATTGGCGACATGACCACCAGACATATTCAATATACCAATCAGATATTTTTTTTCAAACTCCAGTTTGGCCTCTTTCAGGGTTTTCATTTGCTTTGACCTGTCCTGACATCCCATTTTAATCAGGCTTAAAGCGATTGTCTTTGTCTTACCCAAGGTTGCACACAATTCAATGACATTATTTAATTGTCTGATGTTACCGGGCCACTCGGCTGCCATTAAATAATCCAGAGATTCAGGTGACATGTGTTTCTTCTTTTTATTATTTGCCTGAGCATGTTGCTCTAAAAAGTGATCAGCCAATAACGGAATATCCTCGCGTCGTTCTGAGAGTTTTGGCATTGCCAATGGAACAACCTTCAACCGGTA
Source organism: uncultured Enterobacteriaceae bacterium (assembly GCA_964428145.1). Lineage (GTDB taxonomy): Bacteria > Pseudomonadota > Gammaproteobacteria > Eutrophobiales > Eutrophobiaceae > SMWN01. Next base: position 1,374 of record CAYRXP010000158.1, on the reverse strand, counting down.
GTAAAGGTCTGATCTAAACTCACCCGAATTGACCATCTCATCCAAATCTCTGTGTGATGCTGAAATAATACGTACATCGATAGGATAAGTTTTTGTTGAACCGACAGGACGTACTTCCATATCCTGTAACACTCTTAATAACTTCACTTGCAAAGATAATGGCATATCACCAATTTCATCCAGAAATAATGTGCCTCCGTTAGCTGCTTGAAATAGCCCCTCGTGTCTTGTTGCAGCACCCGTAAAAGCCCCTTTCTCATGTCCAAACAATTCTGATTCCAGTAACTGTTCAGGAATGGCCCCGCAATTGACGCCAATAAACGGGCCTTCACTACGCTCACTACCTTCATGAATAGCCTTGGCAAATATTTCTTTGCCCGTACCTGTCTCACCACTGATGAACACAGTTACACTGGTTGCCGCAACAGCCATAGACAGATCAACTAACTCCGCCATGATATTGCTTTTATAGATGATGCCTTCTGCAAACCCACTATCTTTTCTGCCATTGGCAGATACATTTAATGTGTGTCTGACTTGCCCAGAGAGTTGATCTTTCTCAATGGGCTTGGTAAGAAAAGCTGCACTACCCATGTGTGTGGCTTTAACCGCATCCCTGATTTGAGCTTGCCCACTTAATATGATGACCGGAAGCAAAGGTGTTTTATTATGTATACTCTCCATGAGCTGCATTCCATTCATACCATCCATAAACAAATCGGTAATCACCAGGTCCGGGATATTGACCTCCATTTTAGCGAGTGCTTCTTCACCTGACGTTGCTGTTTCCACGTCATATCCTTCCTTTTTTAACAGGGTTTCAAGTAAGGAAAGAATATCCTGTTCATCATCAATGACCAATAGACGATATTGCTTGTTCATTTAATTCACACCGCTCGCAATACTAAACATGTAGAAATCGAAAACTATTGTTACTCCACCGTAACAGATTTAGCCAGGTTCCTGGGCTGATCGACATCTGCCCCTTTCAGCACTGCAATATGATAGGAAAGTAATTGTAAGGGCACTGTGTAGACAATGGGTGACATATATTCGTTGACCGGAGATATTTTTAGCAACTCAATATCAACATCAGAATCAATCCTCGCACTTGTATCAGTAATGACATAGAGTTTCCCGCCCCTAGCTCTGACTTCGTACAAATTTGATTTCAATTTCTCTAAAAGCGCGTTGTTGGGTGCCACAGCGATAACTGGCATTTCATCATCCACAAGTGCCAAAGGACCATGTTTCAATTCACCTGCAGGATATGCTTCTGCATGAATATAGGATATTTCCTTTAGTTTAAGTGCACCTTCCATCGCGACTGGCAACATCGTCCCTCTTCCTAAATAAAGCGCATGGTTTTTACTG
>CAYRXP010000157.1:0-4578 GCA_964428145.1 uncultured Enterobacteriaceae bacterium | reverse complement strand
TCAACAATACCTTTGTCCAGTAACGATAATCTTTGATGGACGCCAAATCGATGTTGTTCATCAATAATAATCAGTCCCAGATTTGAGAGTATGATGTCTTTTTGGAATAAGGCATGTGTGCCAATTGCAATGACTCGTTGTTTATTACTTAGCACCTTGTGATATTTATCACGCTCTGATTTGGTAGATTTTCCCGTGATTAACAACACCTCAATATCTATTTTTTCAAACCATTGTGAAAAAGTCTGGAAATGTTGCTCAGCCAGCAATTCTGTCGGGACCATCAGTGCCACCTGATTGCTCGATTCCAGAGCATGCAATGCTGCAAATGCTGATACGACTGTTTTACCTGAGCCGACATCTCCCTGTAACAGTCGTAACATGGGTGTGCTTTTTTTCAAATCCTGCGCTATTTCTCTTAGAACTTTCTCTTGAGAGTGCGTCAGCTTGAAGTTCAGTTGCTTAATGAATTTTTCGCGTAACTGACCCTGATCTACCAGGGGCGTCGCTCGCAAAGCCTGGGTTTTTTGGCGGACTCGTTGCAGACTCAAGTGTTGACTGAGTAATTCTTCAAAGGCGAGTCTCTGTTGAGTGGGATGTTTTCCATCCCTTAGTAATTGCAGCTTTGCCTCTGGAGGCGGGCGATGGACATAACTTAAAGCAGAAATCAGATCCGGTAGGTCAAAGGTAGCAAGAATTTCATCGGGTAATAACTCGGCAGGTTTGTCTTCAAGATTACTTAATATATCTAGTGCTTGCGAAGATAACTTTTGCATCGTTCTTTGTTGTAAACCGTCAGTGAGTGGATAGATTGCGGTAAGTCGCGTATCCGTCGCTGGTGAATTATCAGGGTCAATGTGTCTATATTCAGGGTGTATTATTTCTAATGTTTGGGCCCCTCTCCTGATCTGTCCATAACATCGAAGTACGTCACCCTTGTTAAGTCGTTGTTGTTGGACCCTGGAAAAGTGGAAAAACCTTAATATCAGCGTACCCGTCCCATCACTTAACATGCAGAGCAGGGATCGTCTGCGCCCATATTTGATCTGAGTGACTTCTACTGTGCCTTCTATTAAAGCTTCTTGGCCAGGCTGGAGTGTCCCAATAAGAGCAAGACGAGTTTTATCCTGATAGCTTAAAGGCAGGTGAAAGAGTAAATCCTGAATTGTGTGAATCCCGATGCGATTTAACTTCTCCTCTACTCTGGGGCCTACTCCAGACAAATTCAGGACAGAAGCGGTGAGCGAAGGAGAAACTTTGGTACCCAAAATAGGTTCTGATAATTATTCAGATAATACTAATCAGGCAGGACTAAGACGGCATCCATTTCAACTTGAGAGGCCTTAGGCAATTCAGAAACGCCGAGTGCTGCCCTTGCCGGGTATGGCTGACTGAAGTACTCAGACATGACTTCATTAACCAGAGGAAAATGACCGAGATCAGTTAGATAGATATTCAGTTTGACAACATCGGCTAATGAACCGCCCGAGGCTTCGGCAACTGCCGTGAGATTATTGAACACCTGGGTAATCTGGTTGCGAATATCACCTTCAACAAGCTCCATTGTTCCGGGCACGAGTGGAATTTGTCCTGAAAGATAGACTGTATTGTCAATCTTTACTGCTTGAGAGTACGTGCCTATTGCCTGGGGCGCATTCTCCGTAGAAATGATACTTCTCGTCATGATGATGTTTCTCCAAACATTAACTTTAGGGCATCTCAGTATACCCAAACTACTTGGAAATACAGGTTTCAGCAAGACGAGAAGCAACCATATTCAAGGCATGAAGCCGAAGAACTAGTCATCCTAGTTCAAGGTTTTAGAACGAAGAAGATGGTTGCTTCTCGTCTTGCCCTGCGGGAGCTCAGGTAGAAAGCTAGTGCCGCGTTACAACTCTTATGAAGGACTAGTCATTCACTGCGAGTTGCGCCTTGCTCTGACTTCCTACCTGAACTCTGAAGCCTGCATTTCCAAGTAGTTTGGGTATATTAATTGTCCGTCTATTTTAAGCTATGTTGTGAGTAAAAAATATAAGATAGAACAGTGTTATCTGCTGATATGAGAAATATGCTTGATACGTCTTATGCGTTTTATAACCTGGGCTAGATGTTGTCTATTTCTAACCTCAATTTCAAATACTAATAGTGTGTCGCGATCATCCTTGTCTTCAATATCAACATTAATAATATTGGCTTCCTGTTCAGAGATTGCAGCAGCGACGGTGGCAAGTACGCCGCGCTGATTTGTTGCATACATGCGAACTGTTGTTGCAAAATCACGGTCGATATTTTCTTCCCATTCAACATCAATCCATTTTTCAGGCTGATTACGATATTCAGCTATATTTTTACAGGAACGATAATGGATAACGATACCGCGTCCGGCAGAGCTAAAGCCGACGATGGGATCGCCCGGTATGGGATAACAACATTTAGGGAATTGCACCACCATTCCTTCTGTGCCTTTGATGACGAAAGGTGGGGAAGAGGTATCTTTGTTTGTAAGTTTCGTTGATGTGTCTTCTGTTTCAATCAGGCGTCTGGCAATCAGGGGGGCAATGCGATTGCCTAAGCCAACCTCAGCCAATAAAGCCTGATCATCCTGCAGATGATATTCGTTCAGTACTTCTTTTAGTTTTGTTTGTTGTATTTGATCATATCGATAGCCAAATAAATCCAGTTCTCTATTGAGTAGACGTAAGCCCAGCGCGATGGCTTCATCTTTTTTCAGGTTTTTCAGATAATGCCGGATACTGGTCCTTGCTTTGGCAGTCGCAACAAATTTCAGCCATCCTGGGTTTGGCCTGGCTTCGGGCGAGGTGATAATTTCAACGGATTGCCCGCTATAAAGTCTTGTCCCCAGGGGGGCCAACCTCCGGTTTATCCTGGCACCAGTACAAGTATCCCCTACATCAGTATGGATGGCATAAGCGAAATCAACCGCCGTGGCCCCTTTTGGTAATTCGATAATTTTTCCTTTGGGTGTAAATAAATAGACAGCATCAGGAAACAGGTCAACCTTAACATTATCGAGAAATTCCTGAGGATTCCCGGCTGTTTGTTGAATTTCCATTATGCGTTGTAACCACTCTCGTGCCTTACGATGCGCCCCACTTCTATCACCGCCCTTCTTGCCAGATTTATACAGCCAATGTGCAGCAATACCAGCCTCGGCAACGTCATTCATTTCTCTGGTGCGGATCTGTACCTCAATATGAACACCGAAGGGACCAAACAGTACGGTGTGTAAGGATTGGTAACCGTTGGCTTTGGGAATCGCAATATAATCTTTGAATTTCCCCGGCACGGGTTTATAGAGGTTATGTACCACGCCAAGCGCCCGGTAACAGGTGTCTACATCTTCAACCAGAATTCTAAAGGCGTACACATCATAGACTTCATCAAAAGTCAGTTTATTCCTGCGCATCTTTTCATAGATGCCATACAGATGTTTTTCCCGTCCATGAATCTCAATAGGCAGTTTTTCCTGTCGCATTCTACGACGTAACGCATTTCTGATTTTGGTAATGACCTCTTTTCTGTTCCCGCGAGCTTTTCGTACCTGTTCAACAAGGATCCTATGGCGCATGGGGTACATGGTTGAAAATCCAAGTTCCTCAAGCTCAAGGCGAATATTATTTATTCCCAGTCGTTGTGCAATCGGGACGTATATCTCCAACGTTTCGCGCGCGATGCGCATACGTTTTTCATGACGCAGTGATCCCAGGGTTCGCATGTTATGTAGTCGGTCAGCCAGCTTGACCATAATGACACGTATGTCGTGACTCATGGCCATTAACATTTTGCGAAAATTTTGAGCCTGTGCCTCTTCAATAGTATCAAACTTGATCTGGGTGAGTTTACTCACGCCGTCAACCAAATCGGCAACGGTTTTTCCGAATTTTTTCCTGATTTCTTCCTTGGCTGTCGGTGTATCTTCTATGACATCATGGAGAATGGCGGCCATGATGGTCTGATGGTCCATATGCATCTCACCGAGAATATGAGCAACTTCCAACGGATGATGGATATAGGGTTCGCCACTCAAGCGTTGTTGCCCTTCATGTGCCTTGGCACTGAATTGATAGGCTTGCAATATCCGCTCAATCTGATGGGGATCGAGGTATGAGCTAACCAGTTTTGTGAGGTCACTAACTTGATACATAAAGGGACCAAGTTGTTTCTCTAACAGAAACTGTTTGGAGTAAATTTACGAATTGTCGTTTGTCGTTACTATTCCGTGTATAGAAAAACGGGGTATTGGAAAACAAAACAAGACACCACCCTGTCATGTCACAGGGTGGCATGGATTATTTCTCAGTCGTTGCTGCTTCACCTTCATCCGCAATTGCGAATTCATCGAGCAAATCAATTTTACCGATAGTGTCTATATTATCAGTTGTAATAAGACCTTCGGCAATTTCACGTAATGCAATCACAGTGGGTTTATCATTATCTTCATCCACTAAGGTATCTCTACCCAGAGTAATTTGTCTGGCACGCTTGCTGGCTAACAACACCAGGTCGTAGCGGTTATCTATCTGTGTCAGGCAATCTTCAATTGTCAATCTGGCCATT
>CAYRXP010000156.1:0-4611 GCA_964428145.1 uncultured Enterobacteriaceae bacterium | reverse complement strand
TTCAGGATGATGCCGAATTCCTTGTACTCGACATCCGTACCGGAGATACTTGAAGTCACTACAGGGATTTCACCACCGGCCAGAAATTCTGCTTTACCGCCACTGCGTGCGCTCAGTCTGGGCTCTGCGAGAAGAATGGCGTCCCCTGTGCTAATTAATAAATTGATTGCGGAAGCTATTCCGGTCGCCAGGCCAAATGTGCCTAATACTGGATTAATGTTGAGAGGTAATGTCGCCGAGAGATTAGTGCCATCAATGATAGAAGTGGCACCAAATACACTATTTCCAACGACATTATGTCCAAAGCCAGCAAAAGGCCCTGAAATAGCATCCGCCCAGTTAATACCCAACTTGGACAATTTGTTGGTGTTGAATTCGGTAATCTTGACCGACATGCTGACCATCTTGCTTGATGGCAAAATGACGGGGGCTGCTTGTACCCTGACGCGAGTCAGATTAATGACATCTTTATATACGCCCTGTACCGTTTTTATGGTTTTGGATTCTTCGCAATCTTCCTGTCCGGCTATACAGTTTAGATAACCGGTGAGGAAGATCTTCTGACCGACAACTCGGACTTCAATCCCAGGCAGATCTGCCAGTAATGTTTGCAGTTCATGAACAAGACGATCCTGATCAGAGACCAGAATCTGAACCTTGATATCACTTTCTGAACCATCGGAATACCAGATATGCACGGTTGTTTCGCCATTCTTTTCCGCCAGCAGAAGCAGTTGTCCATTGTCCAGCATGGTGGTACTTAGTAGATCCCCTTTACCCACGGCAACTCTGTCGATGGCACCGACTTCAATGATCTTAATTTCACCAAGAAACATGGAGATTTGATCTGTGGCAAAAGCAGCCGTTGTCATGATCGTAAGAAAGAAAGCAAGGAAGAATTTTTTAATGTTGAATATTTGCACTCTATTTTCCATTCTGGTATTTACCGTTTTTATCAAGGAATTCATGGAGCTTCTCCCTTGTCAACTGCGCCTTCGAGAGCGCTAAGGATGGACCCTGCCGCTACTGGTTCGACCGGGAGTATACTGGTGGTTGCAACGCCTTCTTTACTGGCACCACCTATAGTTAATGCAATGATCCCAGGAATCACTAGAACAGGGACATCGGGACTTGGTGGTACCCCAGAGCCAGATACTCCAGTGATAATGTTGCCACTGCTGTCTGTGACCGTACCATCCGCCGCAACGGTCAGATTAGCATCTCTCAATACCGTGCCATCGGCACCGACAACTTCACCGTTCTCATTGACCGTCACACCTGTGAGGATCTTGCCATCTGCAGTCATCACCGTGCCGTCTGCGGCGATAATGAAGCCATCTTTATTGATGGTTACTTTTTCGCCACTGATGACCTTGCCATCTGCAGTCATCACCGTACCGTTGGCAAGCACCTTAATATCCTCTTTCTTAACGATGTTGCCGTCAGCATCGACATAATCACCATCTTCGTTGATGGTATAGCCTGCTGCCTTCATCATTTCGTCTTTGGTGGTGGTGGTGCCATCGGCATTAATAACAAGTTCATCCGCCGGAATGACATTACCATCAGCGTCAACGTATTCACCATTTTCATTGATACTAATGCCTTCTGCAGCCAGCAGTTGTCCGCCTTTGGTTGTGACAGTGCCATTCTCAGAAACGACAATATCTTCCTTATTGATCACCTTGCCATCTGCGGTGACCCAGTTACCGTTTTCATCAATGGTGGCCCCCGCAGCTTCTGCCGCTTTCCTCAGGGCTGCCGCTTTTTTCATTGCAGTCGCATTTGAGAATAGATCCAGTGGCGTGATACCCGTAAATGCAGCGTCACCACGATCACGGCGATTACGCAAGATACCAATCAAATCCCCTTTATCCTGTGCCAGGGCAAGCAAAGCAGCCTGTTCCGGCGTCACATCAAGGGTGATGGAATTGTAATTGGTTGTGCTACGACGTTGTGGTTGGCCTAGTGCATCCAGGTGTTCGGCATAGGCATCTCTCCCCGTTGCAAGCACCAGGACATCTTGCAAAACGGGCAAGATCACATCGCTAGGGCCGCTGGAGCCGGTTAGCCCGCTAGCCAGTTGCATAGCAACTTTTTGAAGGTCGCCACCCGCAAGTGGATCGGTGGTTGATTCTTTTTCATAGCCCACCACGCGTGTTCCGATATTGACATAGATATCAATACGGTTGCCCGGGCGCATCATGCCTGCGGTGCTGGCGTCAGTATCTACCTGTATGGTCATCGAACGTCGACCCTTTTTAATCAGGTCTGAAAAATCCAGGGGGAACGCTACGTCAATAAAACTTGTTAACAGGCTGTTTCCCGCTGACATGTCTTCGACCAGGTAGCGGCCGACGAAATTGTTGAAGGAACTCGCCACGACAGCATTTGAATGTACAAACTTTCCGGGTAATTCTCTGACTGCAAATTGAGCGGGGGCAATCTGTTGTCCCTTTTTCAGGTCTTGCTTGGCGACGACGACGGCAACCATTTGTTGCTCTTCACCTGCCAGGCTTCTAACGATGGCCGCCTCACGACTTTTGAGATAGAGAATTGACATGAATGCAGCGGCAATACCAAATCCGATTGCTGCAATTAAGATAAGTCCTGTCTTGCTGCCACTTGGTGAAGCCATAGGTTCGTCCTCACAAATTTGTTATCTGTAAATTTTTTATAGGCACGAACAATTCTTTGTGCCATTACTTAGTGAAACTTAAATTCTTGTTATGACAAATTTTATTACAAGTCCGGCCAGGCTAAACTGTTACGACAGCCTATTATTGTTGTCCCATTATCAGTCATGCACCCTTTACTGGCAAGCCTCGACCATGTAATTAGCAAAATAGAAATGACTAAAGTGCATCAAAAGGATTACCAGTGCAGATGTCACAAAAATCTTCAAGATCCAGACCAATCCCACTCGCCATATCCACTCCCTCGCTGACGCCGGGGATGCTGTTTAAGGCGAAGCTACCGAGCGCTTGGATAAGATCATTCGGATTATCAGTCAGGTATTCACGTTGATCTGATGGCATCCCCTGATCGTTGTACATGGAGATTAAATCAAAGTAATTCTCCTTGTCCGGATAATCAGAGAGCGACACGGCATAGCTAAAGCCGTCGTAGTTGTTTCTGACCGCATTTTCCAGATCTTCGATGACACCGCGACCGGGCCCGGTAGTCAAAACCAGTATGCCGAATACAGTGACGACAGTGTATTCAATCATTGCCTGACCTTTCTGACCTAAATATCCGGCACGCCTTTGTTGCAACATATTTTTCAGTCGTTTCATTTTTATTTACTCACTGTCTATATTTAAGCTCGATATGACCTAACTTTCTGTCTGTATTACGACCACCGTCCCTTCAGCAGTCTTGCTAATCACAATGGTCACCACTTCCCCTCGCTTACTGAATCTTTGTGCGTGACTGTCACCTCCGGAGACCGATTTATCCATATCCAGTCCAAAACCATGACCGGAATAGTAATCACGGTAGAAATTAGCATTGTTTTCAACCGTAAAGTCGTTGAGTAAGGCCACGGTTCGACCGTTTTTACCAATGTCCTTTGTCTTAATATCATTAAAGACGCGGCTACCGCTCATTTTTGGAATATTTTTACCAAGCTTCGGCAAATTTTCCGGATCGGGCAGTCTGCTCATCCCCAACAGACCCGTGGAACCTCTTCGCCCAGCCGCAGTGACCTGCACCGTCATCAGATAACCGCCCTCAACCCGGGTAATTAATTGCCAGGGTTCCAAAGCATCGGTTTCTGTATAGCCGGGTTGTTTTTCTGTCCCCTTAGGCCAGAATTCCCGATAAAATTCCAGCACTTCCTCGACTGAACGTTTACTATTGAATTGTCTCACATCCATCTCGATACCATTGAAGACCATGCTTTCAGCGATTAAACCAATTTTTGATCCGGGCGGCGGGGGAAATTTTGGTGCTGCAAGAACAATTCCGGACCACAACAGCATGCAGGGCAATCCCATGAAAACGATCAGGCCAAAAGCCAATCTGGTATTGATATATTTATGAGTAAAAAACGTCATAGCTCACAATCCGCAAACACGGGTTCCGGGTCGAAGTTGCAAATGCCATCTGGACAATCATGGGTACCGTCGTCCACATCAAGTCGATCAGGATGGATGGCATCAACATTCATATAACCCAGCCACAGGCTACCATTATTGCTCAACGTTCCATCGGCATAGTTTGTATAGCCATTACCTTCCCATTTCGCTACCGTTCCATAGTTGGTATCCAGAAAATGGGGAATAGAGGGATTGCATCGACGAAATTCAGGGACTAATAAAGAAACAACATCCCATACGGTTGTCGCGCCAGGAATGGCTTCAATCACTTCGGCAAATAATTTTGTGATGACCAGACCACCGGTCTGATTGATGGTATGGCCCAGACCACCCGTGTTCCAACCATCCGTGAGCACAGAAGCTTCAGCTTCAAAGATGAGATTCAAAACGCTATTGTCATACAGACCGGTTATCGGATTTGGAAAAGCAATCAGACCAGCCGGGGCTGTGACAGGAAATCCAACTTCAGACTTGGAATAAGCATTGGTATTAATCATGGTGAAGCCCACAT
>CAYRXP010000155.1:0-4613 GCA_964428145.1 uncultured Enterobacteriaceae bacterium | reverse complement strand
CGAGAAACACGCAAATGTCACGGGCTGTTCTCCGCACATCCGGATCAGGACACACGGCTACAAGAAATGGTTGAATATGCCAGTAAATATCAAAGGCAAAGAGAGGGCAAAAAAGGCGGAGAGGAATATCTGAGCAAGATTGATGGGCTCATCTTTGGAGACAGCCCGCAACAGGGCATCACCCGAGGTAATCATTTTTACCACGAACAACTGGATATCAGCATCATATTCCCCAGAAAATGGAATGTCACAAATCTGCCAGATAAACTTATCATCACTGCCCCTCAAGGGGCCGCTACCCAGCAGATCCTGCTTGAAGATATTAACAAAAGAATCTCTCCCAAAGAGTTCATGATTCAACGACTTGGCCTCAAATCCATGAGAAACGACAAGCCGCTGAAAATAAACGGTCTGGATGCTCACACGGGCATCGCAACCATTAACACAGGAAGTGGAGAACGAGCTGCCAGATTTACGGTGATATATTTCAATCAGCAGGCCTATATTCTGGTTGGCGTAACCAAAGATCCTAAGTCGATGTCCCATTATGATGCCGCGTTTATGGAGACGGCCAGAAGTTTCCACCAAATGACACAGAATGAGCGCTTACTTGCAAAACCACTTCGTCTAAAAATCATCAATTCGACCAGCGAGACAAATTTCAAATCATTGGCCCGACAATCTCCGCTGGAAAAATATCAGGAAGAAAAACTTCGCCTATTGAATGGATTGTATCCGCAGGGGAAAGCCAGTTCGAAAGCCCTGCTAAAGATCATCAATTAGCCCGATTTCAGAGTATATAATTGGCCTAAGTTAGCTTATTTGTTTAAGCTATTTTCTGGCTTTTCCTAGATAAGCTATTGCTGTCATTAACAATCGAATATTATCCACAATTTCTGTGGATAACTCTGTGCATGATATGAGTACAGCGTCTTCCAAATGGCTTAATTGTTCACTTTGTTACAAATCTGTTAATTTTTAACCGATTTTATATTGCTCATATATATCAATAAGTTATACGTATTATTACGGTTCATAGCCATTTTTAGATGATTGAATTACCATCAACCAACAGCAGCCCCATATATTGTGCATAAACAGATCCGAAATGCGATTTAATTTGATGCCAATTTGAACTTTTGAACATCATTTTAGTCCTAATTGCAAGTGAGTTTTCCTGCTCAACCTCCCTTGGGCAGGTGCAGAATCCCGGTCTCCCCAGCCGGGTAATCTTGGCCCCGGTATGCACTCCCTCCCCTTGAAACACCGGGGCCTCTTTATTTTAGCCAAAAAGACATCCCCGGAATTAAAATTCCAAGGAAAATAAATCAGATAAAATCAATTGGGAAATCAGTGATATTCAAACCACCGATCAAGGACTTCCCTTGCTTCCTCGGCACCTGTCCGTTTCAGAGCAGAAAACAATTGAATCGAAATCAGATCATCATTCATACGCCGTTTCATCTGCTGTAACAGGGACATCCCAGCACCACGAGAAAGTTTATCTGATTTATTCAACAGGATATGCGTGGGGAGGCCTACCTGGCAGGACCAATCGAGCATCTGCTGATCTCCCGGTTTCAAAAGGTGCCTGATATCCATGATGAGGACCAGTCCTGATAATGCTCTCCTCTCCTGGAAATACCGATTCAGTGTTGACCCCCAGTGCTTGCGCAGCGCAACAGGGACCTTTGCATACCCATATCCTGGGAGATCTACCAAACGTCTTTCATCATCCACAACAAAGATATTCATCTGTTGAGTCCGGCCAGGTGTTTTACTGATACGCGCCAGCTTTGAATTACCTGTAATTACATTCAGTACACTGGATTTGCCAGCGTTTGATCTTCCCGCGATCGCAATCTCAGTGCCACTATCTTCAGGCAATTGCCTGATTTCATGTGCGCCCATGAGAAATTTAACCTTGTTATAGTGGTTTTTTGACAAATTTTGTCTCCAAAAGCAGTCCCCGTAAGTATGTAATAGTACACGTCAGTGCTGATATTGAGTAAAATGAGCACTCATAGTTAGTCTGCCAACGGTTCAGCAAGTTAAGCCGATTCGTTCAATAGACTTTAAGAGCGGAAAAATAACATTCATTCTCAGGATTCAACAGTCATTATGAAAAATGCTTTAGCCTTCACATCAATATTTATATTTACCTTCTCATGTCATATTTATGCTGGTGATGTGACGGCCGGAAAAGAAAAATCGCAAGTGTGTACCGCTTGTCACGGTGCCGATGGGAATAGCGTCAACCCTGTTTGGCCAAAATTGGCAGGTCAACACCCGGGATATATCTTTAAACAGCTAAAAGATTTTCATTCAGGCGCACGTAAGAATGTTCAAATGACTCCACTTACTGCTTCGCTCAGCGAGGAAGACATGCAGGATATTGCCGCCTATTACTCTTCACAAAAGATCAAGATTGGAAGCGTCAGTCCCGAGTTACTGTCCGTTGGTGAAAAACTTTTTCGTGCAGGAGATGCCAGTAAAGGTCTGCCAGCGTGTATGGCTTGTCATGGGCCCAATGGTGCAGGTAATGCAATCGCCTCTTTTCCAGCGTTAAGCGGCCAGCATGCTGAGTACACAAAAATACAATTACTGGCTTTTCGAGACAACAAGCGTACCAACGATATCAACAGAGTCATGCAAATTGTCTCAGAAAAGATGACTACTGATGAAATTGATGCTGTTTCCAATTACATACAGGGTCTGCATTAAGCCGCTTTGCAAACAGTTTTTGAATCATAATCCAGTATTTTCTTCTGCTCGCTTTCGACTGCTAATCGCAGGTAATTCAAACAAATGACTGACACAGTAAAAGGCGATTTAAAATCAATTATAATTAACGCTTGTATGAAACAAAACACAAGTTTACGCATCAAATGGATAAATTATTACGATGACAAGCGATACTCTATTACGGTGAATTGTAGTTCACCAGATTTTTCAAGAAATTATTCTCTAGGATTATGAATCATGAATAAAAAATCACTCTACTTGCTTATGCTTGGTATTTTCCTGTCCTCATTTTTTCTGCTTCCCAGCAGTTTTGCTGATGAACGCTATAAGAAACTCCCCTCACCACAACCCACGAATACTGGCGATAAAATAGAAATCCTGGAGGTCTTTTGGTACGGATGCCCTCATTGCTACTATTTTGAACCGGTCATCGAAAAATGGCTTGAAGAGAAGGCCGAATATATTGAGTTTGTCCGTATGCCAGGTGTCCTGGGTAAAAACTGGTTGACTCACGCTAGAGCTTTTTATGCGGCAGAAAAACTCGGCGTGCTGGATATAATTCATCTACCTCTGTTTGATGCGATACACAAAGAAAAAAGAGAAATCATGGATAAAAAAAGTCTGAGGAAATTTTTCGTAGAACAGGGTGTTAACGGTGACGATTTCGATCAAGCTTTTCAATCAAAAGAAGTTGAAGATAGTGTTAGATACGCATTTACTATGGGACAGCGTTATGCAATAACAGGCGTCCCGGCAGTCATCATCAACGGCAAGTATTTAACAAGTGCATCCATGGCAGGAGGCTACAACGGAATAATAGACGTGGTGAATATATTAGCAGCAAAAGAACACGCAAAAATGAACGAATAATTTATAATACAATAATCAGTTCTGTCTATAAATAAAAAGCCCTCGGAAGAGGCTTTTTTCTTTAAAAGAAAGTATTACAAAAGTATCTTCTGAAACCATCTGGAAATATCCATGATCTCTTCAGTGCACACTGCGTGTTGCATGGGATATGTCTGATATTTTGTACTGTAACCTTTTTCTGTTAATAACTCGTATGCATGTTTACCCAAGGGTTCCGGTACAACAGGATCCATCGTTCCATGATAAATCTGGATGGGTAATGTCTTATTTTCCTGGCTAAGAACAATTGATTCACAGGTCGCAAAATATGTCGACATTGCGAGCAAACCGGCCAGCGGTTCAGGGTAAGTCAGAGCCGTCTGATAGCCTACAGCACCGCCCTGAGAGAAACCAGCAATCACAATGCGTGAACTATCAATGCCTCTCTCTATCTCCCTGTCGATCAACGCATCTATCTCTTTTGAAGAAGACAACAATTGATCTTCATCAAGTTTTTTCTCAATACTCATATCCAGGATGTCATACCATGCAGGCATCACCATGCCATTGTTTATGGTGACAGGCATGGATGGCGCATGTGGGAAAATAAAACGAATGGCAGCACTGTCAGGCAAAAATAGCTCCGGCACAATCGCTTCAAAATCATGACCATCTGCACCCAAACCATGTAACCAGATCACGGCAGCATCAGCAGGTATTTTGGGTTCTACTTCAACGCAAGGTAAATAACTCATAAAAATACTATTCTCTGTGATTAGCGAGGTATATTGAACTCTTCATATTCTACCTGTCTTAAAAAAAACAACTATGAAAACTCAATAGAGAAGATACTGTTAAATTAATGAAATATACCTCGCCCGTTTTTATCTTATGTCTGCTTGCAACGGGGCTATCCATATCAGCCGCAGATGATGAGCCCGTCATCGCAGACAATCAAAATACAGCAAAAGCAACATTTGCCGGGGGTTGCTTTTGGTGTATGGAAGCTCCATTCGACA
>CAYRXP010000154.1:0-4637 GCA_964428145.1 uncultured Enterobacteriaceae bacterium | reverse complement strand
GGTGTGACACAACAAAAGATGGATATTGATGTGCCCGCATTTGTTCAGGCAGTTGAAGATTCACTCAAAGGTAAGGAACCGCAAATCAACATGAAAGAGATGCAGGATATCCTGACTCAATACAAGGAGACCGTTGCCAAGCAACAATCAGATGCAGTCGCAGCAAACCGAAAGGCAGGGAATATTTTTCTTGCAGAAAACAAAAAGAAAAAAGGTGTCATCGAATCACCAACAGGCCTTCAATACAAAGTTATCAAGGAAGGCGAAGGAAGCAAACCGTCGGCCGGGAGCAATGTTACTGTTCATTACGAAGGAAAATTAGTTGATGGCACAGTCTTTGATAGTTCCTATGAACGTGGACAACCGGCAACGCTCTCGCTGGGACAGGTAATAAAGGGCTGGCAGGAAGCCGTACCAATGATGAAAACAGGTTCAAAATGGCAAATCTACGTCCCCTCAGAGCTCGCTTATGGTGATCGTAGTGCAAGTCAATTGATTGGTCCCGCATCAATATTGATATTTGATATTGAGTTGATTTCTGTTAATTAATCGAGTCATTTAGACGAAAGCAAACTTCTCACCTGACAAGGAGGTCAGGTCAAAATTTAAATTTAAGACTAGAAATACCTTCTAAATAATACTAAATCAACTACAATCTAATCACTTTTTAATTTAAAAATATATTTTTAAATCATGCAGTTAAGACGTCTTGCTATCATTCTCTTCGTAACATTTGCAACTTTTAACGGTTTTGCAAATGAAGCCAGCCTTTCTGATGCTGAAGACAATTTCAATCAAGGTCAGTTTTTCTACGAAAAAGGGGAGTTTGAGGCGGCTGTTAGAGAATTTTCTGAGGCAATCAAAAAATCACCTGGTAACTCACGTTATCACCACTGGCTGGCCAAGACTTATGGGGAACTGGCAGAAACATCGGGGTGGTTAAAGGCAATGCGACTGGCTGGAAAGTCAAAAAATTCTCTTAAACGTGCCGTTGAACTGGATCCGGAAAATATCAGGGCACTCACAGATCTTATGAGATATTACCAGGAAGCCCCGATGTTTCTTGGAGGAAGTAACAAGAAAGCAAAGGAAATTAGCATCCGGCTGGAGGAATTAGAGAAGAAAAATGCCCATTCATTTTACAAACATCATGTAATAACCGTCGAACGTAACAGCTAAAACCCTTTCTAAAACCCATAGGCGCCCAGAAAATGAGATATAATATACACCAACGGAATAACCAGGCTTGAGATCGGGCCTGCTTGATTAGGCCGTAACTACTTATGAAGAGATATCCAATATACATCACATTTTGCCTGACATTCTGCCTGTCTATTTTCCTGACGAATGCTTTTTCAGAGGCCACCTTGGTTCCAAAATCGGAATTAACACCCGCTAAAAAGCATAAAAACGCAACAGAAATCATTACTCGTATCATCAATAGCTATCACTACAGGACGAAACCTATTGATAACACATTGTCTTCATCAATATTTGATAACTATCTGGAAAGTCTTGATCCTAACCACAGTTTTTTTCTGAATGAGGACGTACAGAATATTTCAAAATACAGAGATAAGCTGGACGACGCACTATTAAAGTCTGAGTTGGAACCAGCCTTCGATATCTTCAAAACCTTCAGACAAAGAGTCAAGGAACGTATCGAATACGCGGTTTCTGAATTGAAAAAAGAATTTAATTTCGAAATTGACGAAGAATATCTGTTTGACCGTCGTGAACTTACCTGGGCCAATGATGTGGAAGAATTAAACGAAATTTGGCGCAAGCGTGTAAAGAATGACATGCTTAATCTTCTCTTAACAACGGGTAAGGAAAAATCAGAAATAAAAGATACATTAAGGAAACGATATCAAAGAATTTATACCAGCACATTCCAACTGGATTCAGATGATATATTTCAGACATTTATTAACGCCTACACGACTTCAATCGAGCCACATACTGCTTACTTCTCGCCCAGAACATCTGAGAATTTCGATATCGGTATGCGACTGTCGCTCGAAGGGATCGGCGCAGTCCTTAGAAATGAAAATGATTACACACTCATCCAGAAAATCATTCCTGGTGGGCCAGCAGACCTAAGTAAAAAACTACATGCTAAAGATAAAATTATCGGTGTTGGCCAGGGCGAGAGTGGTGAAATTATTGACGTGATTGGTTGGCGGCTTGATGACGTCGTTGAACTTATCCGTGGCCCAAAAGACACTGTCCTTCGTCTGGAAATCATTCCTGGCAAAACAGGCGTCGAAGATCTCAGTAAGATCCTCACACTAACCAGAAACAGGATTAAACTTGAAGAATCTGCAGCAAAAGCAAAAGTGATAGATTTGCCCGAACTGAACAAGAAGATAGGTGTCATTGATATCCCTACTTTCTATGTGGACTTTGCTGCTCAGGCAAAGGGCGATCCAGATTTTAGAAGCACCAGCACAGATGTTCAGAAACTTATGACTGATCTTGTTAAGGAGGATGTTGAGGGGATTATCATAGATTTGCGTGGTAACGGCGGCGGCTCTCTATCCGAAGCACTTACGCTAACGGGACTTTTCATAGAAGAAGGCCCGATCGTACAAACCAAAGATGCGTCAGGAAAAATAGATATTAATGTTGACCCCGACCCCTCTCTTTTTTATGCCGGGCCTCTGGCCGTGCTGGTTGATCGGAGCAGTGCCTCTGCATCAGAAATTTTTGCAGGCGCGATTCAGGATTACCAGCGCGGAATCATTATTGGTGAACCCACTTATGGCAAAGGAACGGTACAAAATATTGTCGATTTAAACCGCTTTATTAATAATTCTGAAGATGATCACGGTAAACTTAAAACAACTATTGCACAGTTTTTCCGCATCAGTGGGGGGAGCACCCAGAATAGAGGTGTCATCCCTGATATCGTTTTTCCAACAGCAATAGATATTGAAGATTATGGAGAACGGTCCCTGGACAATGCCCTCCCCTGGGATAAAGTTGAACCAGCAAGGTATATCAAGGTAAGTTCCCCTGTAAAATATTATGGAAAAGTCCGATCTTTACACCAAAATCGAATTAAATCTGACAGGGCTTTTAAATTACTGCTTGAACAGTTGACGCTAGTCAAAAAGAGTAATAATAAGAAAACAACTTCCCTGAAAGAAAGAAAGCGCAAAGCCGAGCGTGATCAATTACTGGATATGAGACACGAACTCGTAAACGAATTACGCGTAGTTCAGGGACTTGAGCCACTACCCGAAAGAGACAAAACACAGGAGATTGACGAGTTTGAGAAAGAGGATGATGAGGATAAACCCCATGACGTCCTGTTACGGGAAACTGCTCACATACTATACGATTTGATCGTCATACAGGATGCAACAGCAACGGAACTTCAAGCACTGAAGATTGAACAGCCGCAGGCCATAAGCAACATGTAGTCTTACTGTTTGCTGTTATTAACCCGGCATTATCCATTGTCGGGTTAATATCGTGGCACGGACACCACGACGCGGTAACAGGTCGCCTGAGACATAGGCGGAGATGTGCCGCGAACCTTATCGAGCCGTGTAAAGAGCAGGAAGATTTATTCACGGCCGTATAAACATAGATAATTCCTGTAGGACATCAGACACATAATCAGAACTCTTTGTCATAGCGACAATAAGATAGGAGAAAGCAAGATTAATAAAATACCTGCAACGCTCATAGAAGGCGACGGCATCGGCCCTGAGATCACTGAGGCCACGGTTGATGTTTTGGATGCATTACAGGCACCTTTTGAATGGTCTCGATTCAAGGCGGGCATGGCAGCATTGGAAGAATCAGGTGATGTGTTACCAAAATCTATGTTGGATAATATTCGACAAACCAAATTGGCACTTAAAGCACCATTAACAACCCCAGTAGGGGAAGGATTTCGTTCAGCGACTGTTCGTCTGAGAGAAGAGTTTAATTTATATGCCAATGTCAGGCCTGCACATACCTTTATCCCTGGAGGACGTTTCGAAGATATTGACCTGATTTTAATCCGCGAAAATACTGAAGGACTGTATGTAGGTGTCGAACATTATATTCCTGTCGATGGAGACCCAAGAGCCGTCGCCTCAGCCTCAGGCATCATGACACGTGCAGGTTGTAGGAGAATCGCAGAATTTTCATTTGATTATGCAGTACGCCATGGCCGCAAAAAGATAACTATCGTCCATAAAGCCAATATTCTTAAAAAACTAACGGGCCTGTTTCTTGATACAGCGCTTGAGGTTGGTAAGCCTTATGAAGACAAACTCGAGATCGAAGAACGAATTGTTGATAACACAGCCATGCAATTAGTTATCAATCCGTCACAATTTGACGTCATTTTAACCAGTAACATGTTTGGCGATATTCTTTCCGATGAAATTGCCGGGCTGATTGGTGGCCTGGGTCTGGCGCCTGGTGGCAATATCGGGCCTGATGCCTCGATCTTCGAAGCGGTACACGGATCAGCGCCGGACATTGCCGGTCAAGGCATTGCCAACCCTACAGCCTTGCTACTTGCCGCTGCAATGATGTTAGAGCATGTCAATGAATACGACAAAGCCAATCAATTACGTGATGCGATTAAAGCTGTCCTTAATGAAGACAATGTCCGTACTGGTGATCTTGGG
>CAYRXP010000153.1:0-4653 GCA_964428145.1 uncultured Enterobacteriaceae bacterium | reverse complement strand
TCGCCTGAAGTAATAAACTGCAAGCATTAGATGTTCAAGCTATACTGCCCCGCGTAATTACGACGCAGAATAAACGGGTTTAACCGTGACAAAAACAAGTAAAAACAATTTGCTGACATTTCAGGATATCATCTTCCAACTGCAACATTTCTGGGCAGATCAAGGTTGTATTATTGAACAACCCTACAGCATAGAGATGGGAGCGGGGACATTTCATCCCTCAACTTTCTTACGTGCCATCGGACCAGAACCATGGCGTACGGCCTACGTACAGCCCTCTCGTAGACCCACTGATGGCCGCTATGGAGAGAACCCCAATCGCTTACAACACTATTATCAGTTTCAGGTCCTGTTAAAACCTTCCCCCGATGAGATTCAGGCGCTTTATCTCGAGTCATTGGAATATCTCGGCATCGATCCACTGGTCCATGATATCCGGTTTGTAGAAGATAACTGGGAATCACCTACTCTCGGGGCCTGGGGATTAGGCTGGGAAGTCTGGATGGATGGAATGGAGATTAGCCAATTCACCTATTTTCAACAGGTCGGCGGTCTGGACTGTTCACCTGTCTCAGGCGAGATCTCCTATGGACTGGAACGCATGGCATTGTATTTGCAGAACAAAGACAGTGTCTTTGACTTGCTGTGGGGTAAGACACCAGAAGGTGAAATCAGTTACGGCGACATTTATCACCAGAATGAAGTAGAAATGTCGACCTATAATTTTGAACTTGCAGATACTGATTCACTGTTTCAATGGTTTGATACTTGTGAATCTGAATGTATGAAATTAATCGAGAAGGATTTACCACTACCAGCTTATGAAATGGTCTTAAAGGCATCTCATTCCTTTAACTTACTCGATGCCAGACACGCAATCTCTGTGACTGAGAGACAGCGTTTCATTTTGCGCGTACGAACTTTATCCAAAGCAGTCGCACAGGCATATTATGAAAGCCGTGAGACCCTGGGCTTCCCATTAGTCAGGGCATAAATAGAATTAGCCACAGAAGCAACCCATGACAAAACAAACATTACTGCTCGAAATTGGAACAGAGGAACTTCCACCCAAGGCATTATTAAATCTTGCCACCGCCTTCGCCGATGGCATGCATGACGGACTCGACAAAGCAGAACTTGGATTTACAGAAATCAACCATTATGCCTCACCAAGACGTCTGACCGTGATGATCATGGAGTTGGTTACAGCTCAGGCAGATAAAGAAATATTAAAACGAGGACCGGCTGTCAAAGCCGCATACGATGATAAAGGCAAGCCAACATCCTCAGCATTAGGTTTTGCAAAATCCTGTGGTGTGGACATCGCTGATCTTGAAATATTGGAAACGGATAAAGGCAGTTGGTTATCTTATCTGTCTCAGGAAACAGGGGAAAAGACGGTCCAGCTAATACCTGAAATCGCAGAAACCGCCCTGTCCAGATTACCTATCCCTAAAAGAATGCGTTGGGGAACGGGGAGCATTGAGTTTGTCCGACCTGTGCATTGGGTTGTCGCAATGTTCGGCAAAGAAACCATCGACTGCTCCATACTTGGAATCAAAGCAGGAAAACAGACCTTTGGTCACAGGTTTCACCACCCTGCCCCAATCAAACTGAAATCGGCTGAAAGTTACCTCCACCAACTGGAAGAAACTGGCAAAGTTATTGCAGATTTTGATCGTCGTAAAACACTGATCAAAAATGCCGTCGAAAAAGTCGCTGCAGAAGCAAACGGTAAAGCAATTCTCGATAAAGATTTGCTTGATGAAGTTACTGCATTGGTTGAGTGGCCAGTTGTGTTTTCAGGGGTCTTCGATAAAAAATATCTGACCTTGCCAAATGAAGTCTTGATTGCCACCATGCAAGGACAGCAAAAATATTTCCCGGTCGTCGATAAAGAGAATAATTTACTTCCTTGCTTCATTGCCGTCAGCAATATTGAGAGCAAATCCCCTGATGTCATACGACTAGGGAACCAACGTGTGATCACACCTCGATTGAGTGATGCCGAGTTTTTCTGGCAGCGCGATAATAAAACACCACTTACTGATCTGAGAAAGAAATTAAGCGCTGTTGTTTTCCAGCAAAAACTGGGTAGCCTACATGATAAATCAGAACGCATCATTTCGCTTGCTTCCTATATGGCCAATTTACTTGGCGCCGACACAACGCTTGCTGAGCGGGCTGCAGCACTGGCTAAATGTGATTTACTTACCGATATGGTTAGAGAGTTTCCAGAATTGCAAGGTGTCATTGGGCGCTATTACGCAACAAACAATGGTGAAGACAAGGAAGTTGCAACGGCACTTGATGAACAGTACATGCCCCGCTTTGCAGGTGATCAAATACCGCAAAGCAAAACCGGTCAGATAATTTCAATTGCAGACAAGCTCGACACGCTGATCGGGATCTTCGCGATTGGTAAAGCCCCTACGGGCGATAAGGATCCGTTTGCATTAAAGCGTGCAGCATTGGGTGTATTACGCATCATGATCGAAGGTGAACTTGAACTTGATCTGGAAGCTTGCCTGAAAAAAGCTGTAGAAAATTATGACAACGCACTCTTCAAAGATCAGCCTGCCAAGTCTGATCTTGTTGTTCAAGTATTCGATTTCATGATGGAACGTCTGCGCCGCTATTATACTGATCAGAATATCTCGCCTGATAATTTTGAAGCTGTATTGATGCGCCGCCCGAGTCAACCCTACGACTTTCATCGGCGGCTCAATGCGGTTGTTCAGTTCAGAAAACTGCCGGAATCAGAAAGCTTGGCGGCAGCCAATAAACGCATTGGGAATATCCTGAAACAGGTAGAAAATCATGACTCTATACAGTTCAGTCATGATCTTCTAAAAGAAGAGGCCGAACAAAAGCTCGCTACGGCACTTGATTCGATCAGGGAAAAAGTGACACCGCTACTGGACAATGGTGAATATGAACATGCATTGAGTGAGCTTGCTGGCCTCAAAGATGAAGTAGATACATTTTTTGATGATGTTATGGTGATGTGTGATGACGAGGCCCTGAAAAACAACCGGCTTGCATTATTACTCCAACTAAGTAACCTGTTTCTGAAAACGGCAGATATATCCAGACTTCAAAACTAGGGCAGACTTCAAGAACCAGGAGATCACAGGGTTATGTCATTAATCATTCTTGATCGAGATGGTGTTATCAATTACGACACAGCTGATTTCATTAAATCGGAAGATGAATGGATACCTATACCCGGCAGCCTTGAAGCAATTTCACAACTTTCACAAAACGGTTATCGCATCATTATTGTAAGTAACCAGTCTGGCATTTCGCGCAAAAAAATTACCATTGCTGATCTAAATGCCATTCATCAGAAAATGATGGCGCATCTTGCCCAATTTGGTGGCTCAATTGAGGCCATTTTTTTCTGCCCACACGGACCAAGAGATGGCTGTGACTGTCGTAAGCCAAAACCCGGCATGTTGTTTGATATAGCCAAGAGGCTGCATATATCTCTCAAAGATGTATATTTTGTGGGTGACAGTCAACGTGACATAGATGCTGCAGAGGCAGCAGGTGCAAAACCAGTATTAGTTAGGACCGGTAACGGGGCCGTGCTGGATGATAGTGGGAATGTAGCAGTTGATGTCCCTGTTTATACTGATCTGGCTGAGTTTGTAGACACCTTACTAAGCAATGCTGCTTAGATCATTACTTTTTTATGTGGGGTTAATCTCCTCTACGATGTTTATCGTGCCTTTTAACCTGCTTATTTTCCCACTCCCTTTTGCTAAGCGTTATTATTTTGCAACCCGCTGGACAGCATTTAACTTATGGTGGTTAAAAATTACCTGTAATTTAAACCACTCAATCGATGGTCTGGAAAATATTCCCGCCAATGCCTCAATCATCATGAGCAAGCATCAATCAGCGTGGGAAACACTGGCAATACAATTAATATTCCCGACACAGGTCTGGATAGTGAAACGCGAACTACTGTGGATCCCCATTTACGGCTGGGGACTGGCGTCCATGCAACCAATTGCTATCGATCGTGGCTCTGCGATTAAAGCTTTCAGACAAATTGTAAAACAGGGATGTAAACGATTAGCGGAAGGATACTGGGTTGTCATTTTCCCGGAAGGTACTCGCGTTACTCCGGGACAAACAAAAAATTATCTGCCAGGTGGCGGCATGTTGGCTGAAAAATCCGGCGTCTCTATTATACCTATTGCACATAACGCAGGCTATTTTTGGCCAAGAAACCGTATCACCAAAAGATCAGGAACCATACAGATGGTCATTGGGCCAGCCATTGATCCTAAAGGTAAAACTGCAACTGAAATCACAGAAGAAGTCGCACAGTGGATCGAGGGCACTGTAAACAAACTTCCGAAGCCAGACAAGATTGTTTAAACAAACTAGTAACACTCAAGAATTCCCTTTATACCCAAACCACCTGGAAATGTAGGCTTCAGAGTTCAGGTAGAAAGTCAGAGCAAGGCGCAACTTGCAGTGAATGACTAGTCCTTCATAAGAGTTGTAACGCGGCACTGGCTTTCTACCTGAGTTCCCGCAGGGCAAGATGAGAAACAACCATCTTCTTCGTTCTAAAACCTTGAACTAGACAGAAAATTGCTCCTGCATTTTCTGCATACCATCCATCCATGAATATAA
>CAYRXP010000152.1:2471-4661 GCA_964428145.1 uncultured Enterobacteriaceae bacterium | reverse complement strand
CGATGAGATATTCCCGGCGTCAGGAGCATATCCTTACAAACGTGACCTAAAGGTTGTTGAATTCCATTTACTCGATACAGGCCACTTTGCATTAGAAGAAGATAGCGAAGTTATAGCGGAACATATTCATCGCTTTCTTGGATACAATAAGATGGCTATTCACTAAACAATATAAAATGGGGTCGTCAGTTTATGGCGGCCCCGACACATTGGAGAAGAAACATGAGAGAGTATACAAGTGATATTGCTTTTACCGATACCGTGAAAAAAATAC
The DNA here is from genome assembly GCA_964428145.1 of uncultured Enterobacteriaceae bacterium. Classification (GTDB taxonomy): domain Bacteria; phylum Pseudomonadota; class Gammaproteobacteria; order Eutrophobiales; family Eutrophobiaceae; genus SMWN01. Next base: position 4,387 of record CAYRXP010000152.1, on the reverse strand, counting down.
AAAAGCGTAAAGGTTCACGTAATACTTATGCCCATATGGAACAGCGCGGGAGCTGGCAGGATACCGTTACAAAACAACTTGCCGATTTCATAGCAGAACGAGACTCGTTTTATATGGCAACAGTAAATAGTGATGGACAACCCTATATACAACACCGGGGGGGCCCGAAAGGCTTTTTAAAAGTAATCGATGATCACACACTGGGATTTGCCGACTTCAAGGGAAACCGCCAATACATCTCCTATGGCAACCTGGAAGAAAATAATAAAGTATGTCTGTTCTTCATGGATTATCCGAACCGCACACGCATCAAGCTCTGGGGCACATCAGAAGTTAATGAAGACGATGAAGCACTAATAAAATCACTTTCGGTAGCAGATTACAAAGGGCAGGTAGAACGTGCATTTATTATTCATGTAGAAGCCTGGGACAGGAACTGCCCACAGCACATTAATCCTCGTTATACAAAACAAGAAATTAGCGACCTGGAAGTCTGTCCGAGTTGCGAACCGGAAAAGGAGTAATATTCAGGATGTAGTGATAATAATTTTCAATGAAACTGTTATAATTCGTCCAAACTATCGTTATATTGCTGCCAGGAACGGCATTCATAAAACCAGGGAATATTTATTTCCTTGAATGAGAGAGTCATTATGACCGAAGACGATGAGCAATCAGTTGAACCCGTAGCCAGGTTATCAAATGCCCAGAAAGTGGGCGTGTCTGCGCTGATCTCTATTTTCGTCGTGATTGTGGGAATAATTGTTTTCGGTAGACAGCATATCAATGTAGGTATCTTTGCTGCCGCAGGCATCATTGTCATCTCTTTCCTCCTGTCACTCCTGTATTTAATTATCCGCAATTTGTTACAGAAGCTAGATGAGGCCTATGGCAAAATTAAATTGATTTCAATTACGGACGAATTGACTCAACTGCACAATAAAAAACATTTTAATGCTTTATTTGAAATTGAATTGAATAAAGCCATCCGCCACGATAGAGATCTCAGCTGCTTTATACTAGATATAGATCACTTCAGAGCAATAGTAAAAAAATATGGAGAAAATTTTTGCAATGAAATATTGCTGGGAACTGCAGAGGTTATTAAAGACAATTTAAGGTCAACAGATATCGTAGCACGTTATGCCAGTGATAAATTCATTTGTCTTTTACCAGAGACGGATATTGAATCAGTCACCATATTAACCAAAAGATTACGAGCACTTGTTGAAGGCGAACCTTTTTCTTATGAAGAAGATAGTGAAACGATACATATCACTATTAGTATCGGAACAACATCATGTAAACCAGGTACCTATAAGGGCATTGATATATACAATATTACCAATGCAACGATTAAAATACTGGATATAGCAAAAAAGAAAGGTGGAAACAGAGTGGAATATCTTGTCACCAGCAACTCGCAGATATCTCAACAACAGTGATGACCTTTATCGTTGTAAACCCCTGCAATTATTAATTTCAGCATCTCGATCTATATCCCTTCGGGAATATTTCTCAATTAAATTTAATATTAAATCCGTTAAATTGGAGCTAGCTATGGAAGAGATGGAGGCAGCAATTAATGCGGCAACATCACCCGCTGTAAAGATCTGGATGAACTGGATGCTGGCAATATTTGCAGCGTCCCTGTTGTTTGTCTGGAATCATAAAACCGCATGGGCCGTGCCTGGGGCATTATTACTGACGCTCCCCCTTGCTCTCTATATATTCGAGCTGACCAAGTCCGTGCCACTCATCGGAATATCCCATATTGCTTTCTGGTTACCTCTGGCAATATTTTTAATCATCACGGAGATCAAGGGCAAGATCGCACAACTTAAAACACCATACGGGGTTTACCTCGTGCTACTTCTTGCAACGATAGCCATCTCACTCTTTTTTGATATTCGTGA
>CAYRXP010000152.1:0-2461 GCA_964428145.1 uncultured Enterobacteriaceae bacterium | reverse complement strand
ATACTCGTGATGCAATATTGATTTTAATTGGATGACATAAACTATGGAGGCATGGTCGTTCATTTGCCTGAAGATTATTATCTCTACATTAATTTTTACCAATGCTTCTTACTCACGATATTTTATAATATGCTGAATTAAGGATAAACTGACAGTGCTAAAAATCTCCCTGCATGTATCCATCCCTGATGATGAGATTGAACTTTCGGCCATCCGGGCACAGGGAGCCGGAGGACAGAACGTTAATAAAGTATCCTCGGCAATTCATCTGCGCTTTGATATCAATGAGTCCTCTCTCCCTATATTCTATAAACAGCGTCTTTTAAGCCTGCGAGATCGGCGTATCAACAAGGAAGGCGTGATCGTTATCAAGGCCCAGAAATTTCGTGCCCAGGAGAAAAACCGGGAAGATGCCCTTGAGCGATTGCAGGAATTAATTAAAGGTGTGGTTATTGTACAGAAAGTAAGAAAGCCGACTAAGGCGAGCAGAAGTTCCCAGAAAAAGCGACTAGACAGCAAAACTAAACGGGGGAAGACAAAGGCATTACGAGGCAAAGTTTCTGAGGAATGATTTAACAAGGTCATGCAAATGAATTTACTTGATGAATACACAGGATATAAATTATGAAACCATGTGCGCTTAATAGCCTAAAAATTCTTCTCATTTCATTATTTTTTACCCAAGCTGCTTATTCACGGGATTTTATCAATGTTGAATTAAAGACAATTCATGTCCGCGGCAATATATTTATGCTGGAAGGCATAGACGGTTTTGCCGGTGGCAATATTGGTGTTTCAATCGGTGATGATGGCATCTTGATCGTAGATGACCAATTTTCTGAAATGAATGAAAAAATCAGGGCAGCTCTCTCTAAATTAAAACCAGGACAGCCAAATTTTGTGTTAAATACCCATTGGCATGGTGACCATACAGGAGGGAATCCTGATTTCAACACCCATGCCACTATTATTGCTCATGACAATGTACGCAAACGTCTGATGGAAGAGCAAAGCAATGCGTTTGGCATTACACCCGCCAGACCAAAAGAAGCATGGCCAGTCATTACATTCGATGAATCACTGACGATTCATTTTAATAATGAAACTATTAAGGTATTACATTTACCGAATGGACATACGGATGGTGATTCAATCATCTACTTTACTGAATCGAATGTTATACATATGGGCGACCACTATTTTGCCGGAATGTTTCCATTTGTCGACATCAGCAGCGGTGGCAATGTCCTGAGATTTGCAGAGAATGTGAAAAGAACCATCGAAAGCATCTCGGATGACGTCATGATAATTCCAGGCCACGGTGCCTTATCGAACAAAGAAGAATTAATCACTTATTACAAAATGCTGCAAGACAGCATCCAGTTTGTTCAACAGAACGTTGATAAAGGGATGACGCTGGAAGAACTATTGAAGGCCGGACTACCTGATAAGCTGAAAACCTGGGAAGCTGGTTTTATCAAGGCTGATATTTGGCTCACCTTCATCTACCAAAGTATTTAAGAATATTGTCTGCGTTGGAATACCCAGTTCCTACCGTAGGATTCCGATTTATAAAACTTGTACCCATCAACATTAAAGGCTTTTAACTCTTCCGGTCTCTTTAATTTATTCTTGATGATATATGCACTCATCAGACCACGGGCCTTTTTGGCATAGAAACTGATTATTTTATATTGTCCGTTTTTAAAATCCTTGAACACAGGAACAATGATCTCCGCGTTGATAGCATCAGCTTGTAATGACTTGAAGTATTCATTGGATGCCAGATTAATCAGGGTTTTGCTTTTGCTGACCTTGAGATCCTGATTGATTTGATCAGTAAGTTTCGCATCCCAAAATTCATACAAATCCTTGCCCTTCTTGCTTTCAAAATGCGTCCCCATTTCCAGTCTATAGGCCTGGATTAAATCAAGTGGTTTTAATACGCCATAGAGTCCAGATAATATTCTTAAATGTTTCTGTGCAAACTTGAGATCCTGACTGCTAAATGATTCGGCATCAATGCCAGCATAGACATCACCTTTGAATGCCAGTAAGGCTTGCTTGGCATTGTTTAAGGTAAACGGTGTTTTCCACTCATTAAAGCGAAGGAAATTAAGCACGCTGAGTTTGTCACTGATGTTCATAAGTGAAGAGATCTCAGCAGGCGTCAGTTTTTTCAGTTGCGAGACAAGTTGCCTGGATTCCTTCAGAAACCTAGCTTGAGTATGATCCTTTGTTATCGGCGCCGTTTCAAAATCAAGCGTCTTCGCCGGGGATATGACAATCAGCATAAAAATGTAAACCCTTTGGGTTTATTGTGTTACTTGATGTTAATGCAAGCAATCAGAATATTAAACTAGGAATTACAAGGGATCTGAACCTCCCCTATTATTCTAATTTTAAGTTCGAATTCGTTATACAAACAAAAACCCCGCCGAAGCGGGGTAAGAATTAAGGT
>CAYRXP010000151.1:1564-4698 GCA_964428145.1 uncultured Enterobacteriaceae bacterium | reverse complement strand
CTCAACATCTCAACCACCTTCTCAGTACATGCATCAATTGAGTGTTGATCTGTTGCCAAAACGAGATCGGCATTCTCCGGAGCTTCATAGGGGAACGAAACGCCTGGCAATGTCCCTGTCTCAACGTTTTCTTCTGCGGCATAAAGACCACTGGGATCTCTTTGTTTACAAATTTCCAGTGGCGGATTCAGGTAGACAATAAAACAATTATCTTTACCAATGGTTTCCAGTGCGTGTTCGCGTGATTCCTGATCCGGTGCTACAAATGCACCACAGCAAATAAGACCAGAGTCATTCAGTTGTTTTGCGATGTATACACTGCGGCGCAGGTTCTCTACACGACCTTCCTTATCGTGTGCCAGATCTTTACTAATTCCAAGACGCATGGTTTTGCCATCAAGTACTGTACTGATTCTTCCCATGTCGAATAGTTTACGCTCAAGTGCGTGTGCCAGAGTAGTTTTACCTGAGCCGGATAATCCAATAAACAGCACAGTGACCGGTCTCTGTCCATAACGTGCAGCTCTTTCTTCCTTGGTAACATGACTGACAGAGTCTCGATGGTGAGATGCTGACCTTGTTGCCCCTTTTTTCTGGTCATCTTTTTGGGTATCAACAATCATGCCAGCACCGATGGTGACATTACTGAGCCGGTCTACAATAATGAATGCCCCCGTGCTGCGATTCAGCTTGTAACTGTCAAAACAAATTGGCTGATCCAGGTAAATTTCACAGCGTCCTATTTCATTCAATTGCAGTGATGGAGATAGTTCCTCTTTCAGTGTATTCACATCGATCTTGTATTTCAGCGTTGAGAGATAACCGCTGACATTCTTATTTGCAATTTTAAAATCGTATTGTGTGCCGGGGAGCATAGGCTTTTCTGTCATCCATACAACAGTGGCTTCAAAATTGTCCTGCACGGAAGGCATATTGTCGGAGTGAACCAACATGTCCCCACGACTGATATCGATTTCATCTTCCAGTGTTAGCGTGATGGCCATTGGTGTAAAGGCCTGCTCCAATTCTTCGTCATAGGTGACGATGGATTTGATTTTGCTGGTTTTACCAGAAGGAAGTGCTGTGACAGTATCGCCTTTATGAACAATACCTGAGGCTAATGTGCCACAGTAACCGCGGAAGTTCAGATTAGGACGATTAACATATTGCACCGGGAAACGCATATCTTCGTAATTGTAATCGGCGGCAATTTCTATGTTCTCTAAAATAGTCATTAATGTATCCCCGGAATACCAGGGAGTCTTGTCACTGATGTTGACGATGTTATCGCCATGCAGAGCTGATATCGGGATAAACCGATAATCAGTCTGTTCCAGACTTTTGGCAAAATCGAGATAATCATGCTTAATCCTGTCATACACATGCTTGTCGAATTCCACCAGATCCATTTTATTAATGGCAACGATGACATGTTTGATACCCAGTAAAGAGGTGATAAAGCTATGGCGTCTAGTTTGAGTCAATATCCCATGGCGGGCATCGATCAGGATAATCGCCAGATCACAGGTTGAGGCGCCCGTCGCCATGTTGCGTGTGTATTGTTCGTGGCCGGGCGTATCGGCAATAATGAATTTACGTTTGGCGGTGGAGAAATAACGGTACGCTACATCGATGGTGATGCCTTGTTCTCTTTCTGCCTGTAAACCATCTAGCAGCAGAGATAAATCAAATTCACCATCAGTCGTTCCTGATTTGATACTGTCAGCTTTAATTGCTTCCAATTGATCTTCGTAGATCATTTTTGAATCATGTAACAAGCGCCCGATCAGGGTACTTTTGCCATCGTCAACGCTGCCGCAGGTGAGTAATTTTAATAGCTCTTTTCGCTCGTGCTGTGCGAGATAGGCATCGATGTCTGTGCTGATTAAGTCGGATTGATGTGACATGAATATAATAACTAATAAATGATCTTGAATAAATATTTTTAGAAATAACCTTCGCGTTTTTTCTTTTCCATCGAGCCTGATTGATCACTGTCGATCAGACGTCCCTGACGTTCTGAGGTGGTGGTAAGCAACATCTCCTGAATAATTTCAGGTAATGTGGTGGCCTCGGATTCCACTGCACCCGTGAGCGGGTAGCAACCCAGCGTTCTAAAACGTACTGTCTTCATTTCCGGTTCCTGACCTTCCGCTAACGGCATACGATCATCATCTACCATAATATCTAAACCTTCATAGTTGACCACAGGGCGTGGTTTGGCGTAATACAAGGGAACAATGTCGATTTTGTTCAGATGGATATACTGCCAGATATCCAGTTCGGTCCAGTTGGATAGTGGGAATACACGAATACTTTCCCCTTTATTAATCCTTCCATTGTACAAGTTCCATAATTCCGGACGCTGATTTTTGGGGTCCCAGCGATGATTCTTGTCTCTGAAAGAATACACACGTTCCTTGGCTCTGGATTTTTCTTCATCGCGACGGGCTCCACCAAAAGCAGCGTCAAATTGATATTTGTTGAGTGCCTGCTTCAAGGCCTGGGTTTTCATGATGTCAGTATGTTTCTGGCTGCCATGTGTAAAAGGGCCGATGCCAGCATCAACACCTTCCTGGTTGATGTATACAATCAGATCCAGTCCAAGCTTTTTCATTTGTTGATCGCGAAACTCAATCATTTCACGAAATTTCCAGGTGGTGTCTATGTGCATCAGAGGAAAGGGTAACTTCCCCGGATAGAAGGCCTTCAAGGCAAGATGCAGCATGACAGTCGAGTCCTTGCCGATCGAATAAAGCATCACGGGTTTATCAAATTCGGCGGCGACTTCACGAATGATATAAATGCTTTCGGCTTCGAGCTGTTTGAGGTGCGTTAAATTATAATCTGTCATGCAAAAATATCTCTGTTTGCTATCCGCCCAGTGTGCGTTCTGAATCTATCCTGCGCCTGTTTCATGTTTGTGTGTAGGAAAAAGGCCGCAAAGTATAGTGCAACTGCTTTGCTAACCCAAGCACCAGCAGCCTGATTATCAATAGATAAAAAGAATTAGGTTATTCATTTAGCTTACATATATCGATCACTATTACGATGAACACAGAAGTGCAAGTGCCACGACGACAGGATGTCCTTGAGTGGTCAATCACTTAGTGCCTTGCTCTGGTGCCAAGCAT
>CAYRXP010000151.1:0-1464 GCA_964428145.1 uncultured Enterobacteriaceae bacterium | reverse complement strand
GACAGGATGTCCTTGAGTGGTCAATCACTTAGTGCCTTGCTCTGGTGCCAAGCATGAAAGCATTAAATATTGTGCATGGTGCTGGTGCCAAGCATGAAAGCATTAGATATTGTGCATGGTACTTGAATGTTTTGAATCTCAATATTATCTTAACCAGAATTAATACGAGGTGCCCCAGGACATGCAGCGAATTACTGAACCTGAACTCATGAATGATGAATCGCAGGCACGGGCCTACGCGCAGGCTAATTTTGATGAGCCGCATAATATGTTCATGCAAGCGTTTGATGAGGCCTTCCCGGAAATGGATGTAAGTGGTCACATACTTGATCTGGGTTGTGGGCCTGCTGACATCAGTATTCGTTTTGCCCAATCTTTTCCTGATTGTGTGATAGATGGACTTGATGGCGCACCCCAAATGCTAGCGTATGGGAAACTGGCCATACAAAAAGCACAGCTGGAAGACAGAATTCATCTAATATTAGGTAGGCTACCCGGAGCCAGCTTGCCTGATGATCACTACGAGGTGATCATGAGTAATAGCTTGTTACACCATCTACACGATCCTGATGTTTTATGGGAAAGCATAAAACAATTTGGTGTTTCCGGAAGTCGAGTTTTCATCATGGATTTGATGCGTCCTGAGTCAAAGCAAGTTGCCAGGGAATTTGTTGACCTTTACGCAAATGGCGAACCTCAGGTTTTGAAGGATGATTTTTACCATTCCCTCTGCGCCGCATTCTTGCCGGAGGAGATTCGAACACAATTAGAATGCGCAGACTTGTCACATTTCAAGATTAAGGTCATCTCTGATCGCCATGTAATTGTGTCCGGGGTTTTATAAACGCACAGATATAGTGCACTTTATATCAAAGCGCACTCTATCTGTGCGTTTATTTGGGTCAGGTGATCTTTACCGGGCATATATTAGCTCGCTGATAGTCATTCTGACGATTGCAAACCGTGGAATGGCAGCGAATGGTCGAAATCTGTGCAGAATTATTAAGTCATTGATATATATTGTTTAATCTTTTTATATTCAGTCAAAATCTAAGCCCATCATGATGAGTAGCTGATGGTTCCTGGTACCTTCATGTCACATGGCAGAATTAAATTTGCATGTTTAATTATTGGCATGTTAAATGCAGAATCTTCGGTTCTAAAAATTAATATTAATTGGCCCGGCTGCGGCATAAGTAGCAGGTGGGTTACAACCGCTTTCAAAAGCTAATCAGTCACGACATTGACGAGGAGAAAATAATGTCTAAAGAGAATGTGATGAAGCTCATCAAAGACAATGAGGCCAAGTTTGTTGATCTGCGCTTTACTGATACACGGGGGAAGGAGCAGCATGTCACCATCCCCGTTTCAGTTGCCGATGATAATTTTTTTAACAACGGCAAGATGTTCGATGGATCATCAATTTCCGGATGGAGGGGTATCAACGATTCTGACATGGTATTG
>CAYRXP010000150.1:0-4699 GCA_964428145.1 uncultured Enterobacteriaceae bacterium | reverse complement strand
ACTTCTTGTTGCTCACCCCACAAGAAGTAACCAAGAAAGAGGGTGCCCCGATATCTTGGCCTGCGGCTACCTTCGTCAGTGAATAGCTTTTACGGGTCGCGCCTACATGACTTCCTGTCATGAAGCCGCTCATCTGAACATCGTGTTCAGATGACCCTATAACAACTCACTTCCTTAGCATGACATAAGGGGATTAACGGTTGAGCTAAGGGGCGGCACTTTGCCCGTCCCGAGCGAAGCGATCTTGAGCGATTTGTTAGGTAACAAGAAAGTCATTTCATTCTAATCTTCTAATTTAAAGATCCAGTAGGCAATAGGAACAAGTGCAAACTCCATAAAAATGTAGAGTATCAATATGGGGGCTGGTTGACCCTCAGAAAAATAGCTGATAATTCTTCCTGTCACCAAGCCTCCCGAGAAAATAATAGTCGTTAGCACTGCTGCGTTTCTATATGTGTCGCTAAATGCTGCATATAACCAAAATAATCCTAGCGCTAGATACAGGCACATAATTGATCTGAGAATATGTGCGATGTTTGCATCCACTTGAGACAATCCCAAAAATTTACGCACAAACCACTGAGGATCAATGCCATAAAGAAATCCTATAATTGACACTGCAAGAAATGCAATGATCAGAAATAATTTCTTTATTTTCAAATTATTCAACTCCATTTTCTGGAGTTTGTTTAGCTTCATTAAGTAGCATTCTTGTTACCTAACTATATTTTAAGGGACACTTTGTCCGATAATGTTATATTGGATCTTAAAGTGGGCATGGTGAAAACTTCCGTTTTATCATTCATTTTAGTTTTTCTTGAAGCATTTGATTCACTTGTTGCGGGTTGGCTTTGCCTTTGGATTTTTTCATGATTTGGCCGACGAAGAAGCCGATCAGTTTGCCCTGTTTTTCTGCAGGCGCTTGCTGATATTGTTTGACCTGATCAGGGTTGGCATCGATCACATCATCGACCAGCTTTTCAATTGCGCCTGTGTCGGTGACTTGCTTAAGCCCTTGATTTTCAATGATTATATCGGCACTGCCTTCGCCATTACACATTGCCTCGAAGACTTTTTTGGCTATATTGCCTGAGATGGTGTTGTCTTTGATGCGTTTGATCATGCCTCCGAGCATTTCTGCAGTGACGGGACTTTGGGTGATGTCTTGATTATTTTTATTTAAGATTGCGGATAATTCGCCCATGACCCAGTTAGCACTCAACTTTGCTTCGCCATCGGCAGCCTTGACGACTGTCTCAAAATAATCAGCCTGATCGCGGCTGACGGTCAACACATCACTGTCATATTCCGATAGATTATATTCGTCGATAAATCTTTTACGTTTGGCCTCCGGTAATTCAGGGAGCTCTTTTCTAATTGCTTCTATGGTTTCCTGATCAATACAAACGGGTAGTAGATCAGGATCTGGGAAGTAGCGATAGTCGTTTGCTTCTTCCTTACTGCGCATGGTCCTTGTTTCATTATTCTTCGGATCATACAGACGCGTTTCCTGAACGACTTTACCACCGGACTCGATGACATTGATCTGCCGTTCGATCTCATATTCAATCGCCTGTTCTATAAATTTAAAGGAGTTAAGGTTTTTAAGTTCAGTCCGTGTACCTAATGTGTCCTGACCTTTGGGCCGGACAGATACATTGGCATCACATCGAAACGATCCTTCCTGCATATTGCCATCGCAGATCTTCAAATAGCGAACAATAGAATGAATCTTTTTCAGGTAGGCAATTGCCTCTTTGGCTGAGCGCATATCTGGTTCAGAAACAATTTCTATTAAGGGAGTCCCCGCACGATTGAGATCCACGCCAGTATTATCAAAAAAGCCATCATGGTCGGATTTCCCCGCATCTTCTTCCAGGTGAGCACGGGTGATACCAATCATTTTTTTACTGCCATCGGGTAATTGGATCTCAATGCTCCCTTTACCGACAATGGGTAATTCAAACTGGCTGATTTGATATCCCTTTGGTAAATCAGGATAGAAATAATTTTTGCGTGCAAAAACTGATTTGTCAGCAATATGTGCATTTACCGCTGTTCCGAACTTGATAGCCATCTCTATGGCTTGTTGGTTGATGACTGGCAGAACCCCCGGTAGGCCCAGATCCACGGCACAGGCCTGAACATTCGCTTCTGCACCATAGGTCGTCGACGCACCTGAAAATATCTTACTTTTGGTTGCAAGTTGGGCATGTATCTCAAGCCCGATGACTGTTTCCCATTCCATTGCTATTCAAAACCTTTTGGTGATTGTTGGTGCCAGTCTGTCACCTGTTGGAATCGATGCGCGATGTTGAGCAATCGAGATTCAGCAAAATAGTTTCCTATGATCTGCATACCAACGGGGAGAGTGCCAGAAAATCCGGCAGGAACTGAGATGGCAGGTAGACCAGCCAGGTTGACTGATACGGTAAAAATATCTGACAAGTACATGCTGATGGGATCATCAAGGAGTTCATACAACTTAAAAGCAGGGCGCGGTGCGGTTGGTCCGATAATCACGTCAACATCTTTAAGCGCACTACGAAAATCATCACGTATCAATCGACGAAGTTTTTGTGCCTTAAGATAATAAGCATCGTAATAACCGGCAGACAATACATAAGTTCCCGTGATAATGCGCCGTTTTACTTCTTTGCCAAAACCTTCAGCGCGTGAACGTAGGTATAGATCAGTTAAATCTTCCGGGTCATCGCAGCGATGTCCAAAACGAACCCCATCAAAACGTGCCAGGTTGGATGAACATTCCGCTGATGCAATCACGTAATACGCAGGAATAGATAGTTCTGAATTCGGTAATTCAATTTCTTTAACATTTGCACCAAGGTTTTCTAACTCTTTAACACCCGCTTGAATAATGGATTCGATACTGGCATCAAGTTGGCCATCAAAATATTGTTTGGGCAAACCAATAGTCAGTCCATTAAGACTTTCATTGAGACTTTTTGTGTAATCTTCAACGCTTTCATCTGCTGATGTTGAGTCACGTTCATCAAAACCTGCCATGACATTTAACATGATGGCTGCATCTTCAGCTGTTTGTGTTATCGGGCCCCCTTGGTCAAGACTGGAGGCATAGGCAATCATACCGTAGCGCGAGACTCTGCCATAGGTGGGTTTCAGACCGGTGATCCCGCATAAAGATGCGGGTTGCCTGATAGAGCCGCCGGTATCCGTTCCTGTTGCAACAGGTGCAAGTTTGGCAGCCACAGCGGAGGCTGACCCCCCTGAAGAACCGCCAGGGACACGTTCAATATCCCAGGGATTTTTGACCGCACCATAAAAACTGGTCTCATTCGAGGAGCCCATGGCAAATTCGTCCATATTGGTTTTACCCAATATGACCATGCCTGCTTCATTTAAACGAGAAACGACGGTCGCATCATATGGTGCAATAAAGTTATCCAGCATCTTTGAACCACAGGTAGTCTTTGTTCCGTTGGTACAAAAAATATCTTTATGGGCTAAAGGAATTCCTGTGAGTGGGCCTGCGTTACCCCCCTGTATTCTTTTATCTGCCGATTTGGCTTGTTCAATCGCTTTCTCGGGCATCAAACTGATATAGCAGTTCAATTTTGAATTGTATGAATCACATCGATCCAGATAGGAAGACACGAGTTCTTCACTGCTAAATTCTTTGTTCTGTAATGCGTTTGCGAGTTCTTTGATTGTTTTTTTGTGCATGTATATTAAGTATTCGTAAATTATTTTTTTATCACGTGTTGGCCTGAAAAAGAACCTCGGAGCTCATTGGGCTGAAGCGGAATTAATGCTTCCCCCTGTTTATCTTGATGATTCGATCACCTTGGGGACGAGATAGTGACCATTTTCCACAGCAGGTGCAATTTTCTGAAAATGTTCACGCTGATCGGATTCGGTGACCTTGTCTTCCCTGAGTCTGGCCGTGATCTCAAGTGGATGGGCCAGGGGTTCGATATTATCAGTGTCTACGTTATTCATTTTTTCAACCAACTCCAGCATATTGGACACATCGTGAAGGTAATTCGGGGTATCTTCTTCCGAAATAGAAATACGCGCCAACCAGGCGATTTTGTCGATATCAGATTTATTGAGAGACATTCAAGATCCTGCCATTAATTTGTTGAAAATTAATAATTTATCACATTCTATCACTTGCCCAAAGCGATACACGTTGATACGATAAACCGATCGAGCAGGATGATTCTGCAGGAATTCTAAATCACCCATGAAAATTCAGAAAATGAGTAAAATAAGCACCTTGGGTGACAATACACTAAATGCCTTGATAGCCTGTTTCCAGGCGGAGAGTAACAGTTTTCCCCCGCCAAAACGTATCATTTTTAATGTAACCGTAAAGTAAATCAAAATAATACATGTTTAATAAAATCAGAGGTATGTTTTCTAACGATCTTTCGATCGATTTGGGTACCGCCAACACACTTATTTATGTCCGTGGTAAGGGCATTGTCTTAAACGAACCTTCTGTTGTCGCTGTTCGAAATGATGGTGATACGATAAACGCCAAGTCGATAATGGCGGTGGGGGCTGAGGCAAAAAGAATGTTGGGCAGGACGCCTGGACATATCACCGCAATTCGGCCATTGAAGGATGGCGGAATCGCAGATTTCACTGTGACTGAAAAAATGCTTCAGTATTTTATTAACCCGGCCCATGGCGACAACATGTTCAAACCAAG
>CAYRXP010000149.1:0-4703 GCA_964428145.1 uncultured Enterobacteriaceae bacterium | reverse complement strand
AACACCTTCGCTGAAATTATTCGCTGCCTGATAGGCGTCTTTAGCGAACAATTCACAGGCGTTAACTGTGTTGTGTCTGTTGGTGTAATCAGCATTTCCAGCAAATACGGGCTGTGAGATGATGAGTAACCCTACAATTATATTGGCAATCAAATATTTCATTACTATTTCTCTATTTTTACAATACAAGCCTCCAGTTTGTTATGAACCGTTCTTACACATCCTGTTCATCCGTGGGCATAAAAAAAGGCCGCCGGTGAAATCACCTGCGGCCTTTTAGGAATTCTTCTTAACGTTCTAAGCTATTACATTAACGAAATCCCATGACGCACAGGTGCATACAAACACCACACAGTGGTGTGTGGCGCCAAATAAAGCCCTGCTTTGTCATATAGTTCGTTTTCATTGGAGCGCGATAATGTTCCTATTTATGTTACCTGTCAAGTAGTTAGGGTATATTTATCAAATATCCTATAGCTTAAATATGGGCGAAATCGTCATTTTCAAGGCTCACAAAGCCATCATTAAATTGAACATTTATAATTGTTAGCATTTCTTTATTTTTATTTTCAATTTGCTGACATGGTGAATAGTAGATCATGTTCTATTCTCATCTTTACAAACAAGAGGAAACCAGATTATCTGAATTTCCCCCTCTGACCACACTGGAGGTGTACTATGAATCGCAGACTATATTTCATCCTGCCTGATGTCGAGATTTCCAGAAAAGTTGAGGATGATCTTTTGCTTGCTCGCATCACTGAACATCAAATGCATTTTCTTGGAAAACGTGGAACTGACATGAAAGATTTACCTGAAGCATCACAAATACAGAAAACAGATATTATTCACGGGTTCCAAATTGGTATGTTTGCCGGTGCACTAGGTGGTGCCATTATGGGTCTGATCGCTTACCTGATGCGAGACATTATCGGTATGCAATTACAATTAGGTATCATTCTGCTTCTTTTTCTTGTTGGTGGTGTATCTGGTGCCTTGATATCCGGCCTATTTATCGGAAGCAGCACACCGAATGTTAAACTAAAAAAATTCCAGCACTCAATGGACGAAGGACATATCTTACTCATGGTCGATGTTGCCAAAGACAGAGTTGACGAAATCAGAAAAATCGTTCATCAACATTTTCCTGAGGCCGAAGATTATGGTGAAGACCACACAATTCCGGCTTTCCCATAACTATACACTGTAAGGAAAATTAGTCTTAGACGGTCCAGCAATGCCGGCAGAGACTTTATACTGCTGGCATGGTTGCATCTGGCTACTTACCACTTGCCATAGCTTGTCAAATATTGACATGATAAATTCGCCATTGGCAGATAGTTAGACATCGAATTGGCCCATTCCGAGACGATCAGGAGGGTCAGAATAATTCCCTCCAGGCCATGAAAATTGAAATAAACTCCCCCAAAATACGCATAATTCGTTATCATAACGCCTTTTTTCAGTTAGCTCTAAATCATTACGTGAACATCAAAGTATTACAATAATGGACAAAGAAACAGAAAATTTGCCAAAGAATATTCTTGGCAAACGGATCGGTATTGTCGGTGGTGGACAACTAGCGAAAATGACTGCCTTATCTGGACTGCAACTTGGCTGTGATGTTCTGGTGCTCGAACGTAAATCTGAGGGTCCGGCGGTTAATCTGGCCAGCCATTCCTTTGTTGGTGATTGGGATAATCCTGATGACCTGATAAAACTGGCTGAACACGCAGATGTAGTGACCCTCGAGAATGAATTTGTTGATGCCAATAGCCTATCCGAACTGGAAAAGGCTGGACATATGCTATTTCCCACATCGAAGAGCATTGGTTTGGTACAGGATAAATACATCCAGAAACAAACATTGGAGAAAGCTGGTCTCCCGCTATCTCCTTTCAGAAAGATTGAATCACGCAAAGATATTATTGAAGTTGCAAAGGAACTTCATTGGCCTTTAGTCATTAAAGCTCGCAGAAACGGTTATGACGGCAAAGGTAATGCGACAATTAATGATGTCAGTGAAATAGACGCCGCCTGGGATAAACTGGATGGAGATAAGGGGACACTATACGCGGAAGCATTTTGTCCTTTCGTCTCAGAGTTGGCGATTATCATTACAACCAGCAGGAATGGTGAAATTGCGGCCTATCCATTGGTCGAATCCGTGCAAAGAGATCATATTTGCCATATTGTTCGTGCCCCTGCGCCTGTTTCTGCTGAAATTGCTGAAAAGGCAAGCGATATAGCCAGACGTGCTGTGGCTGCAATTGGCGCAATAGGCAGTTTCGGTGTAGAGATGTTTTTGCTGGGAGATGGGCAGGTAATTATTAATGAACTTGCGCCCAGGGTACATAACTCAGGTCACTATACCATCGAGGCATGTGAATGTTCCCAATTTGAAAACCATGTCCGTGCAGTCATGGGCTGGCCCTTAGGCTCACCTAAGATGATCAGACCAGCCGCCGTAATGGTTAATTTGCTTGGTCAGGGTCATGGCAGTGGTCAACCGACAGGATTTAATGAAGCCTTGGCGATGCCCGGTGTACATGTCCATATTTACGGTAAAGAATTGAGTATGCCAGGTCGTAAAATGGGACATGTGACTGCATTGGGTGAAACTTTATCTGAGGCAGAACAGATTGCACAAGCAGCGGCAAATTTACTTAAATTTGGAGCGAGCGAGTGAGTAAAAAACAACCTCTGGTCGGTATTATTATGGGCAGTGATTCTGACTGGCCAACGATGAAACTCGCCGCAGATATCTGCAAAAAATTTAATATCCCATTTGAAGCACGCGTTGTATCAGCCCATCGTACTCCCATTGACATGACAAAATATGCCATCGAAGCGCATAAAAGGGGGTTGCGTGTCATCATTGCAGGCGCTGGAGGTGCGGCGCATTTACCCGGGATGGTAGCCAGCTTAACACCTTTACCCGTCATCGGCGTCCCGGTGGAAAGTGGAGCATTAAAAGGACTGGATTCTTTACTTTCAATTGCACAAATGCCAGCGGGGGTGCCAGTGGCCAGTGTTGCCATTGGTGGCAGCAAAAATGCGGGATTGCTTGCCGTAGAAATCATTGCACAGGATGATCAAAAATTACAGGCGAAGATTCTTAAATACAAAAATAACATGGCGAAAGATTCACGAGCAAAAAACAAAAACCTGAAGAATAAAACAAAAAAGAAAGTCAGCAAAAAGGTGCGCCGTAAAACTACTCCGCGTTAATCACTCATAGCAAGCCTCACCTTCACGAATGGTCTAATGCAATGCATTCTGCGAACCCTGATGTCCCGAGGCTGAATATGGGCCTGCCTGATGATGTACCATGCGCCAATCACCATCCTCAACAACAAAGATATTCGTTGCGATCAACTGACCTTCGGGGAAAACTTCACTGCACACAATATAGGCTGATTCATCATATAAATACGCCCGCTCGTTGATACATTCGATATTATGTGAACCTGAATTTTCAAATATGAGTTGCCAACTCATCATGACTGCTTTTTGACCATGCAAAGCCGTACTTCCCGGATGAATCACTGAGATATCATTACTTCTTGACCATAACTGTTTAACTGCCAAAAAGTCTCCTGCAGCAAAGGCTTCATAAAATGCAGTATTGACTTCAAGTACTTCTTTCAATGTCCTATTTATTATTCCCATACTTCTCCCATAATTCCCTGGCAAGTTTTCGAGCTTGCTGCAGTTCCTCCCGTGATAATTGCCATTGAATTTCATCACGCAATCTTTGCGCCGGTTTAAAACCTCCCGCTGCGGCTATGCCATACCATGCGTAGGCTTTGATGTCGTCTCGTGGTATACCGTAACCATTATGATGTATTGAGCCAAGCCTGAATTGGGCCATCACATGCTTTTTTCTCGCTGCATCAATATACCATTCCAATGCATCAGTTTTGTCATGTGGAATTCCCAGTTCCTCCCGATATATATTGATCAGATTACTTTGTGAAGATGTATACCCGCGATCTGCAGCCTTACGGTACCATTCAATGGCCAATGTATAACTTTGTTCCACACCACGCCCCTGCTGGTACATAACGCCCAAATAATGTTGGGCACCTATCCATCCCTGCTCAGCAGCCTTACGGTACCATTTTGCCGCTTCGACATAATCTTGTGTAACACCGAAGCCCTCATGAAACATATAAGCAATACTTGCCTGAGCTTCTGCGTTCCCTTCAACTGCAGCCTTTCTCGTCCATTTCATTGCTTCCCAATAATCGCGTTGTGTGCCTTTCCCCTGTACATACATTTGTGCGAGTCTGACCTGGGCGGAGATAAATCCCTGTTCAGCAGCCTTGAGATACCATGCAAGCGCTTCACCATAATTTTGCTCTACACCCAGGCCATGTTGATACATTTTCCCCAGATGATATTGCGCATCATCCAACCCTTGAATCGCTGCTTTCTGATACCACTCAAGGGCCTTTTCGTAGTCTTGCCCTATTCCATCTTCTTTTTCGTAGATCAAGCCAAGCGCATTCTGTGCCTTCGCATCTCCAGATTCAGCTAAAGGCATCAGTTTTTCAATTGCTACCTGATAGTCACCCTCGTCATATGCAGCCAAGGCTGATTCATAATCCGAGCGCCCACAAGCTGACAACAGAAAAATAAAGAGTAATATCACACGCATGGGAAAATTATCTCACACAATTCTATCCATGTAAGTCTGA
>CAYRXP010000148.1:0-4786 GCA_964428145.1 uncultured Enterobacteriaceae bacterium | reverse complement strand
CGGGGCACCCTCTTTCTTGGTTACTTCTTGTGGGGTGAGCAACAAGAAGTAACTCTCTGGGTAAAAGCGAAAACAAAACTAAAACAACACTCAACTAGGCGTCACCACTTAAAAGCGTCTGCTGATCTTGTTCTTTCGCAAAATCTAGTAAACGTTGAATAGGAAGCCTCGCGCGTTTGCCGAGTTCCGGATCAACATGAATCTCGCCACTGCCTGTTTCTAAACACTCGACTACTTTTCTAAGGCTGTTCATTGCCATCCAGGGACAGTGACCACAACTGATACAGGTTGCGCCTTTGCCACTGGTCGGGGCTTCGATGAATATTTTATCCGGTGCGGCTTCCTGCATCTTGTGGAAGATGCCTTTGTCTGTGGCGACGATAAATTCTTTGGCATCCAGTTCTCTGGCAGCTTTGATGATGCCCGTTGTTGAACTAACCACATCGGCAAGTTCAATGACGGATGCGGGGGATTCCGGATGTACCAGGACTTTGGCATCTGGATGTTGCTTCATTAATTCTGCAAGCTCAATTGCTTTAAACTCTTCATGGACAATACAGACGCCTTGCCACAAGAGCATATCTGCGCCAGTTTGTTCCTGAATATACTGGCCAAGATATTTATCCGGTGCCCAAATAAACTTCTCACCTTTTGCCTGCAGGTGATTGATGATATCCAGCGCACTGCCCGAGGTCACTACCCAATCAGAGCGAGCTTTCACTGCCGCGCTGGTGTTGGCATAGACAATCACAGTCCTATCAGGGTGTTGATCGCAAAATTGACTGAATGCATCAATAGGGCAGCCTATATCCAGTGAACAGTCGGCATTCAAATCCGGCATCAGGATACGTTTTTCAGGGTTTAATATCTTGGCGGTTTCGCCCATGAACTTAACGCCACAAACAATCAGGGTGTCTGCTTCTGATTGATTACCAAAGCGGGCCATATCCAGGGAGTCGGAAACATAACCCACGGTCGCGTCAGCGATTAACTGTAGATCAGGATCGGTGTAGTAATGTGCCACCATCACGGCATTTTGTTCTTTTAATAATTGTTTGATGCGTGACTTGAATTCATCGCACTCTGCGTCACTCAGTACCTCAGTAATGGTCTCGGGAATATCTTCGCGCTTAAGCGTACAAATTTCTGCTGAAGGGAGTGCTGTTGTCATAACTCAATCTATCAAACTAGTACTATCTGACTGAAGTATAGTGTTTTATTCTGATGCGGGCTGAGTGTCTTCTTTTTTAGCCGGTTTAGCCAGCTTGATACCCAGTTCGCGTAGTTGTTCTGGCGAAGCGGGAGTCGGGGCTTCGGTCAGTAGACAGCTTGCGGTTTGTGTTTTTGGAAAGGCAATCACGTCTCGAATCGAGCTGGCACCTACCATCAACATGATCAGTCGATCCAGCCCAAAAGCGATACCGCCATGTGGTGGACAGCCGTAATCAAGTGCATTAATGAGAAAACCGAACTTATCCTCAGCTTCCTGTTGTTCAATACCCAGCAGTTTCAAAACCGTTCTTTGCATTTCAGGCCGATGGATACGAATCGAGCCGCCCCCCAGTTCAACGCCATTCAATACCAGGTCATAGGCACGTGACAGGGCTTTGCCTGGATCGGCTTCAAGCTCGCTTGCTTCCGCAACACAAGGCGCGGTAAAGGGATGATGCAGTGCATCCCAGCGCTTTTCATCCTCGTTGTATTCGAACATGGGGAAATCAACTATCCAGACCGGTTGCCATTCACTTTCAAGCAAACCTCTATCTTGTGCCAGTTTGTTGCGTAGTGCGCCCAACGCATCGTTGACGATCCTGGTTTTATCCGCACCGAAGAAAATCAGATCGCCATTTTCTGCCTGTGTGCGTTCCATGATGGTCGATACCACCTCATCTGGCAGAAATTTTAATATAGGAGATTGCAGTCCCTCTATTCCGGCAGTCACATCGTTGACCTTGATGTAAGCAAGGCCCTTGGCGCCATAATTTGCGACAAAATCGGTGTAGCCATCAATTTCTTTGCGGGACAGTTCACTGCCTGCCGGTAACCTCAGCGCAGCTACACGACCATTCTCCATCTTCGCCGGGCCTGAGAAAACCTTGAATTCAACACCTGTCATGACATCAGAGATATCTACCAGTTCTAATGGGTTACGCAAGTCCGGGCGATCTGTACCAAATCTATGCATGGCTTCTTCATAAGTAATACGTGGGAAAGGCTCGGGGAGATCAATATTCAGCGCATCCTTGAATAAAAAGGTCATCATTTCTTCCATGATGGCCATAATGGCCTCTTCATCCATAAAAGAGGTTTCGATATCAAGCTGGGTAAATTCAGGCTGCCTGTCTGCACGCAAATCTTCGTCACGGAAACAACGCACGATCTGGTAATAACGATCCATACCAGACATCATTAATAGCTGCTTAAATAATTGCGGTGACTGTGGCAAGGCAAAGAATTCACCAGGATGTGTGCGACTCGGCACCAGATAATCACGAGCACCTTCTGGTGTCGCGCGAGTGAGCATCGGTGTTTCAATTTCGAGAAAACCATTATCGTCCAGAAAGCTTCGCATGGCTTTTGTGATCGCCGCGCGTAATTTCATGTTTCTTTGCATCTCATCTCGTCGCAGATCAACGTAGCGGTAACGCAGTTTCACATCATCTTGAACGTTTTCATCATCCAGTTGAAAAGGCGGTGTTTTGGCACTATTCAATATTTCGATTTCATAAGCGAGCATTTCGACTTCCCCAGTGGGCAAGTCAGGGTTGATGGTGCCCTCAGGGCGGTGTCGGACTTTACCTGTGATCTTTAATACATATTCATTACGCACAGCATCAGCAATGGCAAACGATTCTGGACGATCCGGATCAAACACAATTTGGGCAAGTCCTTCACGATCACGCAGGTCGATAAAAATAACACCACCATGATCACGGCGACGGTTTACCCACCCGCACAGGGTAATCTCCTGGTCGAGTAAAGCAGTGCTTAATTGTCCACAATAATGACTACGCATACTGATACTTTTCCTGATGTTTATTTCGTGAAAGTGTATTCAACTCAATGCCTCGTGCACAGAGCAGGGCATCTTACGGATCGGCGTGATTTTCCGCAAGTCTAGCGTCTGATTACGCGGCATCCCGGAGGTTTCCTACTCCGTTTCCTTGCCTGTTTTTTGGGAGAAATCTGTAGCAGGTCCCTCGGGCACAATAACGCCCATAGAGATGATGAATTTGAAGCCATCCTCTACGGTAATATCCAGTTGGGTGATATTTTCTGCAGGTAGCATGACAATAAAACCTGAAGTCGGGTTGGGTGTTGTCGGAATGAATACAGAGACAAGATCACGGCCGGAGGCCTCCCTGGCCGCAGCAAGTGCTTCATTGGTTTGAAAGCCCAGACTCCATATGCCCTTGCGTGGGTATTCTGTCAATACCACACGTCTGAAGGACTCGCTATTTGAGGTGAACAGGGTTTCGAGCACCTGTTTCACACTGGTGTAAATCGTCCGAACCAGCGGAATGTGTCCAAGAATCGTTTCCCAATAACCAACCACCTTTCGCCCAAACAGGTTGGCGGCAAACGCACCCGTTAATATTAGAATCGAGACACCGATGACGATGCCAAATCCTGGTATAGAGAAACCAAAGAGTGTTTCAGGTTGCCATTCTGGCGGGAAAAGCAGGATTACCTTATCAAGTAGATCGATCAGGAGCTTAATGACAACGACTGTCGCAGCCAGCGGCAACCAGACCAGCAGTCCTGCGATAAGGTATTTGCGTAATAGGCGCACTTAATCAACCGTCCGTTTAATCTGAACTACCTGCCGTTGATGTTTTCTTTTTTGCGGTGACTGTTTTTGATTCTGATTTCTTACCTGATTTGTCTGACCCACTAGTTTTGTCACTGCCTTTATCTTTAGAGGATTGACTATCCTCTTTTACCTTGTCGTCTTTTCCCGGGGCATCTCTTTTCTGGGGCTTTTTATCCTTGAAGTCTGTCTCGTACCAGCCATCCCCTTTTAATTTGAAGGCAGCAGCAGAAACAAGTTTACGTAATGTCTCCTGTTTACATTCAGGGCATTCCTTCAGAGGATCATCACTGATCTTTTGAATAGCTTCTATTTTGTGTTCACAGTGTTCACATTGGTATTCGTAGATCGGCACAAATATTCCTCTTAGATAGTCATATAATTGGTCAAATGGCGAGAAAATAGGGTGCAGCCGCAATAAAATCAAGCCTTAGCAAGCGATAAAACGGGGGATTATACTATTTTCATTCTTTATATCGAGGTAAATGGCGAAAAACCCCAGGTCTGTATTGCCATCTACGAAATCTTCGGTATTATGCCGCTTCGTTCTGGATCGGGACTATGGGTCGTTAGCTCAGTTGGTAGAGCACCGCACTTTTAATGCGATGGTCGCGCGTTCGAATCGCGCACGACCCACCATTTATAATCAATTAGTTAGATGGTTCCTCTTACCCAATTCCAAACTTATCTGGATCGTCATAAGTGCAATGTAAGTGCAATTTGAATGAATAAAACACTACTTAATTCAAAAATTTGGTTTACGTCAGCTTTCGGTATTAAGCAGACATTAGAGTTGATTGTTCTGAACGTCTGCTATCCAGCGAAAGCGGACGTTCAGGCAGAAGTAGTGATAGACAGCTTGCGACCCATAGCGAACATTATCTGTCAAATTAAGGGGTTATTACTTTTTATAACACATAGCCAAGGATGGCGATTATTCTTTTCAAAGAGAATATGCTTCAAGATCTTACTGAA
>CAYRXP010000147.1:0-4811 GCA_964428145.1 uncultured Enterobacteriaceae bacterium | reverse complement strand
TTGGCATTCTACCCATAATATGTGCTGCCTGAAACAGATTAACCAGTTTAAAAGAATAGAAAGAGAATAGAAAATTATTGAAATTATGAATGAATTTACCTACGTATTTCTTTTTGCTTTGGGCCTGAGCATCACTATTCAACTGGTACTCGGTTGGAAGCATATCAGTCATGTTCGCTCACACCGTGAAAAAGTTCCCAATGCCTTTGCAGACAAAATTCCTCTGCAGGCACATCAAAAAGCTGCAGATTATACCCAGGCAAAAGTTAAAACAGGCTTTTTTGAGTTATTACCTGCAACAATTTTCCTCCTGATCTGGACGCTGGGCGGGGCACTACAATTACTCGATGACAGTTGGCGATCCCTGGGCTTATCAGAACTCTGGACAGGTACAGTATTTTTACTTTCTGTGATTGCCATCATGTCGATTCTGGCTTTACCCATGTCTGCATATCGTGCTTTTCGTCTCGAACAAAATTTTGGTTTTAATAAAATGACCGTCCGTATTTTTATCATGGATATTATCAAGAATACGACCGTGGGATTTCTGATTGGCGCACCCCTGCTTATGCTGGTGCTTTGGATCATGAATGTCGCGGGAGGGCTATGGTGGTTATATGTCTGGATGACATGGTTCGGATTCAGCCTGTTTATGATGTGGGCCTATCCAAGTTTCATTGCACCCCTGTTTAATAAATTCAAACCGCTGGAGAATGGAAAATTAAGAAATCGCATTGAAAGTCTTCTCACACGGAATGGGTTCACCAGTAATGGGATTTTCGTAATGGATGGTTCAACGCGCTCAACGCATGGTAATGCTTACTTTACAGGTCTTGGCTCAAACAAACGCATCGTATTCTTTGACACGTTGATGGAAGAATTAACAAATGATGAGATTGAAGCGGTATTGGCACATGAACTCGGACATTTTAAATGTAACCACATCAAGAAACGCATGGTCTTCATGGGAACATTGACTCTAGCAGGTCTTGCCATACTCGGGTGGTTAATTGACCTACCCTGGTTCTACCAGGGCCTGGGCATTTCTACGCCGTCGAATTACATGGCATTACTATTATTTGTCATGATATCACCAGCATTCACCTTCTTCCTACAACCAATTTTTTCTTTCACATCGCGCAAACACGAATTTGAAGCGGATGATTATGCAGCAGGACAGGCCCAGGCCGAACATTTAATTACCGCCCTGGTGAATCTGTATAAAGAAAATGCCAACACCCTGACACCTGATCCGATGTATTCGGCTTTTTATGACTCGCATCCGCCAGCACCTGTAAGGATTGCGCATTTGTCTGAAAAAACTTCATGAGTTCATCGTATTCAATCATACTGTTTCTGTGTTTACTGATGGCACCGTTGGCCACAACACAAGCTGAAGATATTAATGTTGGTAAAGAGTTGCACCGGGAGAACTGCCTGGAGTGCCACAAATCAGAAATTTATGAACGTCCTGATAGAACCGTAAAGACCCTGAAACATTTACGCTCCCAGGTTTTATTTTGTGCAGTGAATAATGATGTGGAATGGTTTGATGAAGAAATTGATGACGTTACGGCTTATCTTAATACGTTTTATTATCTGTTCGACATGAAATGAACCATCATTAAAAAATGTTCTGATCACAATTCTCGTCTGCCTGCCATGGCCTGTGAGATTGTCCTGCTGTTGACATATTCCAGGCCACCGCCCATAGGAATGCCATGAGCAAGTCGTGTCACCCTCAAGTCATATTTTCTTACCATTTCTCCGATGAAATGCGCAGTCGCCTCACCTTCCACCGTGGTGTTTGTCGCCAGGATCACTTCCTGAATCTCACCCTTTTCAAGTAACTGGGCCAACTCAGGCAAACCAATCTCATCCGGTCCAATACCGTCCAATGGTGAAAGATGGCCCATCAGGACAAAATATAGTCCTCGATAATCTGATTGTTCTATGGAGGGCACATCCACAGGGCTTTCGACCACACATAGCATAGAACGATCCCGCTTGTTGCTGGCACATAATTGACAAACTTCCGTTTCACTAAAGGTACGACAACGCTGGCAATGACCAATCATGTCCATGGCTTCATTCATAGAAGTTGCGAGTTTACGCGCACCCTCTCTATCTCTTTCCAGCAAGTGATACGCTATCCGTTGTGCAGATTTTTTACCTATGCCTGGCAAACAGCACAGTGCTTCTATCAAATGAGTCAGAAGTGGGGATTCAATCATTGGCACAAAACTTCTGAACAATCTCTGAAGAGAGTTTCATGTTTTAGAAAGGGAGCTTCATTCCGGCGGGCAAATCCATTCCCGCCGCCAAACCTGACATTTTTTCCTGAGTCATACTTTCCACACGACGGTTTGCGTCGTTTACTGCGGCAGCGATCAAGTCCTCCAGCATATCCTTGTCATCACCAATTAGCGTCGGATCGATGGTCACACTTTTGACATCGTGTCTGCCTGTCATCGTAATCTTGACCAGGCCCGCACCTGACTCGCCTGTCACTTCCATATTGGCAATTTCTTCCTGCGCCTTCTGCATATTTTCCTGCATCTGCTGCGCTTGTTTCATTATGTTACCCAAACCACTTTTCATTCTATAATTCAACCTCATTTAAAAAATATTATTTACAGATCTTATCTATACGAGACCTTTGCACGAAATAGATTTTTCGTCAGAGCAAGGCGAAAATGGTCTAAAAAAACGGAGTTTACACGTAGTAAATGAGTATTTTTAGACCATTTTTTACGCCGCTATGGCGGAAAAAATGAATCGTGCAACGGTCTCTATACAGGCCTGATAGATTTTTCATCCAGTGTCGCACCAAATATTTCTTCTATTGCCTGGACATTGGCGTCCCTTTTTATGGAAGACTCTGCAGTTTGCTGCTTTTCTCTTTCCTCGCGGGCTTTCTTTTGAGCAGGTGTCTCGGCCTCAGGCTCCTCAACGGTAATCTTGAGCTGAGTGCCTTTGCCAAAAAGCATCTCCAGTGCATTACTCAGTCGTTCCTTTTGAGTTTGATTTAGAAGATGTTCTTTATCCGGTGACAAAACCAGATGCACCTTCCCCTTACTATGTTCTTTTAATGTGCAATGCCCGGCCAACTCTTTGACTAATCCAACCAGAGCCATTTCATCAATAATAGATTGCCAGTTGATTGTACCTTCAGACTCAGCATTTGGTTGCATAGTAGTATTGGTTTCAATACTTGTCTCCTTGCTAGTCGCTAGTGGTTTTTCTGCTTGAAAAGAAACATTGTCCTTAACGTCACCTGCTCTGGCTTTATTTTTCCTGGTATTATTTGTTGTTCCGCCAGCATCACCTGTATCAGAACTTGCAACTGCTGCAGGTCTAAAAGCCAACATTCTGATAAGTGTCATCTCAAATCCACTGCGTGGATCAGGTGCCACGGGTAAGTCTTTTCGTCCCAAAATCCCCATTTGATAATACAGCTGAACATCTTCCTGACTGATACGTTGTGACAGTTCTTTAATTGCTTCATCCTGTTCAACATCGTCACTGTTCAAAACCTGGCAGATAGCTATCTTCTGCAAGATTGAGAGTAATTCCACCAGGACTGAATCATAGTCTGGATTATGCTCTGCCATATGGTCAGTACACTGCAGAACAGATTGCGCGTCTCCGGATATCAAAGCCTCCAGTAATTCTTTCAAGTCAAGACTATCGATTGTTCCAAGCATGGCTCTGACTTGTGCCTCTTGCAAATGGCCACCGCCATAGGCAATCGCCTGATCCAGTAAACTCAGTGCATCTCGTAAGCTGCCATCAGCCGACTTTGCAATTAGTTTTCTTGATATGGCATCACTTTTAATTGATTCCAGTTCGAGAATTTTCTCCAACTGCATATCTATTTGTTCAACACTTAGATGCTTAAGATTAAACTGCAAACAACGTGATAAAATTGTCACCGGGATTTTCTTGGGTTCCGTCGTTGCCAGCAGGAATTTCACATGGGGAGGTGGCTCTTCTAGGGTCTTCAATAGTGCATTAAAACTGTGACCGGAAAACATGTGAACCTCATCAATCAGATAGACCTTATAACGCCCAACGCTTGGTGCATATTGGACGTTATCCATGAGATCACGCGTCTCATCTACCTTGGCCCTTGAAGCTGCATCAACCTCGATCAAGTCAACAAAACGTCCTTCATCGATACTTACGCAAGCAGAGCATTCACCACATGGCGTGGAGCTGACCCCTTTTTCACAATTCAGACATTTGGCAAGAATACGTGCAAGTGTCGTTTTGCCTACGCCACGTGTCCCTGCGAATAAATAGGCATGATGTAACCGATTGTTATCAAGCGCGTTGGTCAGTGCCTGTAACACATGGCCCTGTCCGACCATGTCTTCAAATGTCTTTGGCCGCCATTTACGCGCCAGAACCTGATAACTCATTTACTTTCTGTTCATCCCGTTGGTGTTTGTCACTGGTAATATCGATCGACAAGCACGGTAGTCAAAAGAGCCATATGATACATGAGGACAACATAATATGTCTGGTACGAAGTACCGAAGCACACGATTGCATGGGTCTCGGAACCCCCTTATGTGGTGTGCAGGACGACTCCAAGTAGTAGTAGTGGGGTAGGTAGAGTCGTGTCTGGAAGCGCGAAGCCTACCCGACCGAGGTAGGGCAATGCATGGAGCAATTGCCGAGGAATCTATGTGCGTTCACCGGGAATTCTTAAATACAGATAAGGCGGCGGCCCACACCCGCCAAGACCCCGGCACCCGTATCCATTGCTGCCGTTGCTCCCTTCCGGGCCTGGCGGGGTTCACAAT
>CAYRXP010000146.1:1568-4816 GCA_964428145.1 uncultured Enterobacteriaceae bacterium | reverse complement strand
TGTACATCGCCACTCCTGTGCATCCATGCACCCGTGGCATACCGTACATCCTGTACATAAAAAAGGGGAAAGTTAACTTTCCCCCACAAACTTAATGACTTTATTGATACTTAAACTGTGAGGCTGGATTTTGCCAGATTAGCAAGCTCTGAAAATGCAGCTTTATCAGCAACTGCCAGCTCTGCAAGAATTTTACGATCAACATCGACATCAGACTTATTCAGTCCGTCGATTAAGCAGCTGTATGACAAACCATTTTCACGAGCAGCGGCATTGATTCTGGCAATCCACAAACTTCTAAATACGCGTTTTTTCGTACGACGATCCCGGTAGGCATATTGACCGGCCTTGGTGACAGCTTGCTTGGCAACACGATAAACATTTTTACGCCGGCCTCGGTAACCTTTGGCCTGCTCTATAATCTTCTTATGTCTTGCGTGTGCGGTAACTCCGCGTTTTACTCTTGGCATTTCAATACTCCCTAACTATACGGCAACATTCGCGCAACTGATTTCTGGTCATGATCGTGAATTGCGATAATGCTACGCAATTGACGCTTACGCTTGGTACTCTTACTGGTCAGGATATGACTCCTGAATGATTGGCGATGCTTGAATTTTCCAGAAGCACTTTTTGAAAAACGCTTTGCTGCACCACGATTAGTCTTGATTTTTGGCATACGCCCATACTCCAAATTAAAAAATTATTCTCAGCTATTTCCCTGATCTATTTCTTTGGTCCCATGACCATCACCATCTGACGGCCCTCCAACTTCGGAAATTGCTCCACAGACCCGAATTCCTCAAGATCTCCTTCTATTCTTTTTAACATCTTGGCCCCTAATTCCTGGTGAGCCATTTCACGTCCTCGAAATCTCAACGTGACTTTTACTTTATCGCCCTGATTTAAAAATTTAATCAGGTTACGCAATTTAATCTGATAATCACTCTCTTCTGTACCTGGACGTATCTTGATCTCCTTAACCTGAATTTGTTTTTGTTTTTTCTTGGCAGCATGCTTTTTCTTGTTCTGCTCAAAGACAAACTTGCCGTAATCCATGATCCGACAAACCGGCGGTTCCGCAGTTGGCACAATTTCCACCAAATCCAGTTCAAATTCATCTGCCATAGCAAGGGCATCATCTGAAGTTACTACACCTACTTGTTCTCCATCCTTGCCGATTAGTCTTATTTCGGGAGATGTTATCTCTTCGTTTAGACGCGTCTTTTTATCTACAGCGATTTGTTATTCCTCCAAATTAGAACGACCCAAAACAGAATGACCGCGACACGCGATATCTTTTTCAAGGCGCTCAACAAAGGTATCTAACGGCATGCTACCAAGGTCTTTGCCATTTCGCGTGCGTACGGCCACTGTGTTATTTGCAACTTCACGCGCTCCGACCACTAACTGATAAGGGACGCGCTGAATTGCGTGCTCGCGGATTTTAAGCCCGATCGTCTCATTTCTCAAGTCAAGATCGACTCTGAAACCTTGTTTTTTCAAGCTTTCTGCCATTTGAGCCGCAAATTCAGCCTGTTTCTCGGTCAAACTGATCACAACAACTTGTACTGGCGCTAACCAGGCCGGAAAAGTGCCCGCATAATGTTCAATCAGAATCCCGATAAATCGCTCCATCGAACCAAGAATCGCCCTGTGGATCATGACAGGTATCTGCCTGGAACCATCTTCAGCGATGTAAGTCGCATCTAATCTGCCGGGCATGGAAAAATCGACCTGAATGGTGCCACATTGCCATGCCCTGCCAATACTGTCTTTCAGAACAAAATCAATTTTTGGCCCATAAAAGGCGCCTTCACCTGGTTGTAGTTTCCAATCCAATCCCTTGCTCTCAACGGCAACCTTTAATGCATCTTCCGCACGATCCCACTGGTCATCTGAACCGACACGCTGCTCAGGCCTTGTCGACACCGCAATGGAAACATTTTCAAAGCCAAAATCGTGATAAGTCTGGAAGGTGAGGTCGATCAGTGTCGTAACCTCTTCCTGTAACTGTTCTTCCATACAAAAAATATGTGCATCATCCTGGGTGAATCGTCTGGCTCGCATCAGGCCATGTAGCGTCCCTGAGGCTTCATTTCGATGGACGACACCGAATTCAGACATGCGCAACGGTAAATCCCGATAACTTTTGAGGCCCTGATTAAATATCTGGATATGGGCAGGACAATTCATTGGTTTTATCGCGTATTCACGATTTTCAGAACTGGTCGTGAACATAACATCTGAAAACTTATCCCAATGTCCTGATTTTTCCCATAACGAGCGGTCAATCATTTGCGGGGTATGAACTTCCTGGTAATCATAATCTTTCAATTTATCTCGTAGGTATTGCTCAAGTAAGCGATAGATTTGCCAGCCCTTTTCATGCCAGAACACCATCCCAGGGGCCTCTGGTTGAAAATGGAAAAGCCCAAATTTCTTGCCTAATTTTCGGTGATCACGTTTCTCAGCTTCTTCCAGACGGTGGAGATAGGCCTTCAGCGATTTTTTATCTTTCCAGGCTGTGCCGTAAATACGCTGTAGCATTTCATTGTTAGAATCACCCCGCCAGTATGCCCCTGCCAATTTTGTCAGCTTGAATGCTTTCAATTTCCCGGTACTGGGAACATGTGGTCCCCTGCATAAATCAGTAAAATCACCTTGTGAATAGAGAGACAAAGCTTGATCTTCGGGAATTGATTCTATTATCTCGGCTTTATATTCTTCTCCTGCATTACGAAAGAATTTTACAGCATCGTTTCTTGATAATTCAGATCTTGAAACTGTAAAATCAGCTTTTGCCAATTCCTTCATTTTGTCTTCAATCTTTTGCATATCTTCTGGTGTAAATGATTCTTTGTAGGAAAAGTCATAATAAAAGCCATCGTCTATGACTGGACCAATGGTGACCTGTGCCTCTGGAAACAGCTGTTTCACCGCCTGTGCCATAAGATGTGCACAAGAATGTCGCAATATTTCAAGTCCCTCTTCATCTCGATCCGTAATAATTCTTAAATCGGTATCATTTTCGATAAGATATGAGGCATCCACCAGATCGCTACCCACCTGACCTGCAAGGGTGGCTTTGGCCAGACCTGGGCCAATGTCTTCGGCAACTTGCATTACGGTCACAGCCTGATCAAATTGTCTTTGACTATTATCGGGAAGTGTAATGGTTGGCACGTTTTCTCCTTTTCTTAAGTAGTGGTGACCTCCACAAAGGGCCACTTAACAAAAGAGCAGTT
>CAYRXP010000146.1:0-1468 GCA_964428145.1 uncultured Enterobacteriaceae bacterium | reverse complement strand
TTTTTAGGCCTGACAAGCCAAGCCCATGATCCCGGAGACGTTTTATTTCATCTCTTAAGCTGGCCGCCTCTTCAAATTCCAGATCCCTTGCATGGTGATACATTTGTTCTTCCAGCAGTTTTATCTTTTTCGCCACAAGCTCAGGTGTTAATACTGAATAATCGCCCGCTTGCTCTGCAACTTTATCAAAATGTTGCCGCCCTTTCGACCGCTCGCTACGGGCACCCACCATGATATCCGTCACTGATTTGAGTATGCCTTTCGGTGTAATATTATTATTTTGATTGAATTGCTCCTGCTTGGTACGGCGACGACTGGTTTCATAAATCGCGCGCTGCATGGAACCCGTTGTCTTATCCGCATAAAGAATGGCTTTGCCATTGATATGTCTGGAAGCACGTCCCATTGTTTGCACGAGGCTAGTTTCGGAGCGTAAAAAACCTTCTTTATCGGCGTCCAGTATGGCAACCAGAGAGACTTCAGGAATATCCAGTCCTTCTCTAAGCAAGTTGATTCCGACTAATACATCAAACTCCCCCAGACGTAAATCTCGTATGATTTCGACTCTTTCAATAGTATCTATGTCTGAATGCAGATAACGAACACGAACATTGTGT
Organism: uncultured Enterobacteriaceae bacterium; assembly: GCA_964428145.1. GTDB lineage: Bacteria > Pseudomonadota > Gammaproteobacteria > Eutrophobiales > Eutrophobiaceae > SMWN01. The sequence goes on along the minus strand of CAYRXP010000146.1, from coordinate 851 downwards.
TCTCTAAAATAATCTGTGAGATCTTCAGCCATTCGCTTGGTCAATGTGGTGACCAATACACGTTCATTTATCTTGGCCCTGAGATTGATTTCGGAGAGTAAATCATCAACCTGTGTTTCAACACGCCTGATTTCTACAACAGGATCAAGTAAGCCTGTTGGCCTGACCAGTTGTTCAACCGTATTGTCTGAGTAGCGTTCTTCATACTTACCGGGTGTCGCAGAAGTATAAATAGTTTGCGGTGCGAGTTTTTCAAACTCATCAAATCGCAAGGGCCTGTTATCCAGAGCAGATGGCAGGCGGAATCCGTATTCCACAAGATTTTCCTTTCTTGATCGGTCCCCTCGATACATACCTCCAAGCTGAGGGATAGTGACATGACTCTCATCAACCACCAGCAGCGCATCAGATGGTAGATAATCAAACAATGTGGGCGGCGGCTCACCTGCAGCTCGTCCAGACAAATATCGTGAATAATTTTCTATTCCAGAGCAATAGCCGATCTCAAGGATCATCTCAATATCGAACCGGGTGCGCTGTTCAAGGCGTTGTGCTTCAACCAGTTTATTGAGCCCGGTGAGTTGTTTCAGCCGCTCCTTGAGTTCTGCTTTAATTTCTTCAACCGCATCCAGGAGCACCTGTCTCTGAGTTACATAATGCGATTTAGGGTGAATGGTAATTCTTGGAATTTTATTCAGAAGTTCCCCGGTCAAAGGATCAAACCAGGCCAAACTCTCAATCTCATCGTCGAATAATTCCACACGAATGGCATTGCGTTCTGATTCAGCCGGAAAAATATCAATGACATCACCTCGAACGCGATAGGTTCCGCGGTATAACTCGACATCATT
>CAYRXP010000145.1:0-4824 GCA_964428145.1 uncultured Enterobacteriaceae bacterium | reverse complement strand
GTCGTTCTTTCTGAATTAATTCCTTTTTGGTGCGCAATGCCATGATCCCATATGTCATATTGTTGGTAAGTTCAGTCAATAGGTCGATCTCTTCCTCGTCAAAGGAATTTACATTTGGCGCATAAATAGTAAGCACACCAAACGCCTTGTTACTTTCATCTAGTAATGGAAAACTGGCAACTGATCCATAGCCTCGCTTAATAGCCTCATCACGCCATGGCACAAATCTAGGATCTGTCATGGTGTTGTTTACTAAAGAAAAATTAGTGGTTCGTAATGCAGTTCCAGCCGGTCCTTGTCCTTGTTCTGTATCTTTCCATGTTAGATTTAGGTTCTTAATGTAACCTTTTTCATATCCATATTGTGCTATGGGTTGTATGGTTTTATTTTCATCATGCACTGCATAACCAACCCAGGCCAGTTTGTAATTTCCCACCTCGACAATGATTCGGCAAATATCGTCCAGAAGTTCCTGTTCATCTGTTGCATGAGCCAAGGAACGATTACCTTGACTAAGCGCCTTCAGGGATTGATTTGATTTTAACAGGCTCGCGCGTGCCTGCTCTAATTCAGCAGTACGATCTTTGACTAATTCTTCCAGTTTATTTTGGTAGTGAGTGAGTTCAATCTCCGTTTTCTTCTTATCATCAATATCTCGTATTGAACCTGACATACGAATTGCTTTCCCGGCATCATTCCATAGTGCTTGCCCTCTTGCTCTAAACCAACAGTAACTACCTGATTTTGTTCTGAGACGATACTCGACATCATAGGGAAGGCGACTATCTAAATGATTGTTAATGGCATTCAAGGCATCTTCGTAATCATCGGGGTGAAGATGATCAACAAAGGAATTGAGAACATCAGGGAATTCTTCTTCGGTATACCCTATTAATGCTTTATACCTAGTGGAATAAAAAACTGTATTTGAATGAAGATCCCAATCCCAAATACCATCATCAGCGCCTGCTATGGCAAGCTTAAGTCTCTCTTCACTTTCCTTAAGTGATTGTTCGATATTTTTTCGTTCAGAGATGTCCAGTGAATAACTGATGATGCCTATAACTTCTCCTGTTTCATCAGTTAGGGGCGATAAAGAAGTATGCGCAAAAAAATTCTCACCAGATTTCCTTCGCATCGTAGCTTCAATTTCAAAACTCCCTTTCGTCTGTAGAATGTCCAGGACATCCGAGGTTAAATATCCGTGGCGCTCTTCAGGGTATAGACGGTAAATGGGAAGACCTAATACTTCATCAGAAGTGTAACCGAGTTGGCGTTCAGCACCGTTATTCCAGGAAATGATTTTACCAGTCAAATCAGTCGCGATTACCGCATCATGGATTTGATCAATCACATAATTACTACGCAACAAATACCCTAGCCCGCTTTTTATTTGGCTATTTTTGTCCTTAGCGTCTTTATGTACACTAGTATCTGTCTTGTATGAGTACCCATCCTTGGTGTTTTCTGCAATTTTCATGCCCAAGGGTTTTTCCTGTCTTTAGATCAAGAGTATAGCAAGATAAATACAGGTACAACTGTCAGTTGTATGAATTTTGTGACGTATCGGTCATCTTTTATTGGCCTGGAGCAGATTGTGTGATTTTATGACATCTTTATGGCCATCCACATTGATGAAAATATATCAAACACCATTTTTTTAATGAATTTGTAAGTTAATGGGTATGTTGTGCAAGCGGAAGAGAAAAATAGTATTTCATTTTTATTTAAAAAAATGTTTATAGCTTTGTATTTTTGAGGCGTAACGCATTCATAATTACGGACAATAGAACTAAAATTCGTGGCCGTTGCAGCAATCATAGAGGACAACTACTTGCCCCGGTCTGTTTTTACTTCAGGGTGCATAGCACAGCCATAGATCGCTCCTGATTTAATTGCAATTATTTTGCTATCTTGGTGATGATGACATAGAAGCTTGGTCATGTTGAAAGTCTCAGTTCAATAGAATTAGCTGAATGACTGCATATTTCATGCATTCGACAAATGATTGCGTATGATTTTAGTGGGGCCAAATAAATTGAAATTGATTGCAAATTAACATAATTATGTCACTTTACAGGGTCAATATTAGGCTAGCTTAAGGGTTCATCTTTTGCAGGGTGTAGTAAATAGTGATTCCTGGATGGGAAGTATTGGTGATATTTGCGTGTATCCAGCTTTTTATAAGCGATGCAATAATCTGTAATTATTTTGTTCATTTGACATTAATCAAACACTGTGTGAATTAAACTGTGTAGAATCGTTCTACATGTTCAAAAATTACAGATCTAAAATCGAACCGTTGATATCAATTCTAAGTAAAACCATGGGCAATAATCAGATATGATCCCCGAATTAGGACACTTTGCCCTGATTATTGCGTTGGGGCTGGCCTGCATATTGGCATTCTTCTCCCTGCTGGGGGCTTCGATGGGTAATTCCACCTGGGTAGCGATGGCACGTCCACTGGCTAGAGGTCAGTTCGCTTTTATAGCGATTGCTTTCATGTGTCTGGTGTATGCTTTTATTACCTATGATTTCTCAGTGGCATATGTTGCACAAAATTCTAACTCTGCATTGCCGCTGAGATATCGTATTTCGGCTGTTTGGGGGGGGCACGAAGGTTCACTGTTGTTATGGGCGCTGATCCTGAGTATCTGGACTTTGGCTGTTAGTATTTTCAGTCGCAGCTTACCTGAAGCATTTGTTGCGAGAGTACTGGGAGTAATGGGACTAGTCAGTATTGGTTTTCTATTATTCATGTTACTGACCTCGAATCCCTTTACCCGATTGTGGCCGGAACCTTTGGACGGTGCCGATCTTAATCCTTTGCTGCAGGACTTTGGCCTTATTATACATCCTCCAATGTTGTATATGGGATATGTTGGGTTTTCTGTCGCATTTGGATTCGCGATTGCAGCATTACTGGATGGGCGGCTTGATGCCACCTGGGCACGTTGGTCTAGACCATGGACGATCGCAGCATGGATTTTTCTAACCATCGGTATTGCATTGGGTAGCTGGTGGGCCTACTACGAACTCGGCTGGGGCGGCTGGTGGTTTTGGGATCCGGTGGAAAACGCATCCTTTATGCCCTGGCTGGTCGGAACAGCACTCATACACTCACTTGCAGCAACAGAAAAACGCGGTGTATTCAAGCGCTGGACTATCCTATTAGCAATTTGTGCATTTTCCTTAAGTCTGTTGGGAACGTTTCTGGTTCGTTCAGGTGTTTTAACTTCAGTGCATGCCTTTGCGACTGACCCTGCCAGAGGTGTATTTATTCTGATTTATCTGGGTGTGGTTATTGGTGGTTCATTAACCCTGTATGCATGGCGGGCGCCAGGTAATCTTGGCGGCGCAACATTTAAACTTGTATCACGCGAAACATTATTATTGATTAATAATATTTTGTTGATTGTCGCCATGGTTACCATATTGCTCGGCACACTTTACCCGCTGATACTGGACGCACTGGGTCTTGGAAAATTGTCTGTTGGTCCTCCATATTTTAATACGGTATTCATTCCTTTGATGGCTCTTGTTGCGCTATTTCAGGTCTTTGGTGCACTATCCCATTGGAAACAGGACAGGACAAAAAGGTTGTTACAACAACTACGCCATGCTGCTATCGGCAGTATTCTGATGGGGGTTTTGTTTGTCATTATGCTTGCCGATGTCACTGCTCTGATGGCTGCCATCGGTATTATTCTGGCTGCATGGATTATATTTGGAAGTGTACAAATTATTGTTAATCAGGGTTTGAAAAACCAGAAAAACTGGTCTTCACTTCGCAAATTACCACGCTCATTCTATGGCATGTCACTCGCCCATATCGGGCTGGGTGTCACTATCATCGGGATCACCATATCCAGTCTCTACAGTACTGAGAAACACGTGAAACTGATCCCTGGTGAGAGTTTCACCTTAAGTGGCTATACCTATCGCTTAGCTGATGTAAGCGATTTTGAAGGACCGAATTACCGAGCAAATATCGGTAAAATTGAAGTCTTCAAGGATGGTAAACAAATAACAGTGCTACTTCCCGAAAAGCGTGTTTACCATGTACGTAATATGCCGATGACAGAAGCAGGTATTGATGCTGGCTTTACCCGGGATCTGTACGTATCCCTGGGGGAACCCATCGGTGCTGATGCCTGGAGTTTGCGTCTTTACTACAAACCATTCATTCGCTGGATATGGATAGGTGCGATTCTCATGGGGCTTGGCGGATTATTAGCGATCACTGATAAACGATACAGGCTGTCCAGGAATTTTCGGCAGCGATCCTCATTAGAGTCATCTATCAGCAGTAATTCAGGACCGCAACAGGCTGCTTAAGAATGTTTCAAAAACTGGCCCCGTTGTTAATCTTTATCGTGCTTGTTGTTTTTCTGGGTATAGGCTTGACATTAGATTCGCGTGAGATCCCATCGCCCTTGATTAACAAACCAATGCCCGTTTTCTCACTGACTCAGCTAAAAGAGTCAGACAAGACACTAAGCTCTACTGATTTCCTTAATGAAGTGTTTCTTTTTAATGTCTGGGCTTCATGGTGTGTTGCATGCCGTTCTGAACATCCCGTTTTACTTGATCTGTCGCGGACCGGCGTGGTCAATATTTATGGTCTCAATTATAAGGATAAACGTGAAGAAGCATTACGTTGGCTCGACTATTATGGCGATCCTTATACAAAAAATGTTCATGATCTTAATGGTAAGTTGGGAATCGATTTTGGTGTCTACGGTGTCCCGGAAACATTTATCATTGATCACGAAGGTATCATTCGTTACAAACACATTGGTCCTATTACTGAGGATATTT
>CAYRXP010000144.1:3074-4840 GCA_964428145.1 uncultured Enterobacteriaceae bacterium | reverse complement strand
GGACACCATGGAAGTGGATGGCGTCAAGAAAGAAGATTATTCAAAAGTTGTCGATCACTGTTATCTTTGTGATCTTTGTTTTCAGACAAAATGCCCCTATGTTCCACCGCATGAGTGGAATGTCGATTTTCCTCATTTAATGCTCCAGGCCAAAGCGATTGACCATAAGAAAGGTAAGACTAAATTAAGGGATAAGATACTTACCTCAACTGATGCAGTTGGCAGCTTTGCTGGTATTCCAGTGCTTGCTCAAACGGTCAATGCAATTAACAATAATTCTGTGGCGCGGAAAATCATGGATAACACCATTGGTATTCATCCGCAGGCTATTTTGCCTGAATTTCATAGTAATAATTTACGCAAACGGTTTGGCAAGCGTGATAAAAAGGAATTAATTGTCGAAGCGACAGAATCCACTCGTGGGAAAGTTGCGTTATTTGCGACCTGTTATGGCAACAAAAATGATCCTCAACTGGGTGAGGATTTAATCACAATCTTTGAACATAACGGTATTCCTGTTCGGTTGACTGATAAGGAAAAGTGTTGTGGCATGCCAAAACTGGAACTGGGTGACCTGGACTCGGTGGAAAAAGCCAAACAGGTCAATATCCCGGAGTTGGTCAGATTAATTGATCAAGGCTGGGATATTATTGCCCCCATACCATCCTGTGTTTTGATGTTCAAACAGGAACTGCCAATGATGTTTCCTGACGACACTGATGTGAAAAAAGTACAGGAGAACATATTTGATCCATTCGAGTACTTGATGTTGCGTCATAAGGCTGGAAAGTTCGATACTCATTTTGAAAATAAACTTGGAAAGATTGCCTATCACGTTCCCTGCCATCAGCGTGTCCAGAAAATAGGAATGAAGACCAGAGATATTATGCAACTCGTTCCTGGTACAACAATTGAAGTCATTGAGCGTTGTTCGGGTCATGATGGTACTTATGCCGTCAAAAGTGAATTTCATGAAATCTCAATGAAAATATGTCGCCCGATAACAAACAAGATAAAAACATCCGAGGTTGATCACTATGTCAGTGATTGTCCGATGGCCGTTCATCAAATAGAAAATGGGCTTGAGGGTGACATGAAACCGGAAAGTCCGTTTGGATTGTTGAAATTGGCATATGGGATAGCATCATAAAAATGAGAAAACTTGAACGGAGCAATCTCTGGTCGCTTGAGGAATATGCGGAGATTCGCAGTAGTTTCAAAAGTAAGGTCATAGCACATAAACAGAACCGCCAGTTACCTATTGGTCCCAATGCAACGATATATTTTGAAGACAGTCTGACGATTCAATATCAAATACAGGAAATGCTCCGTATTGAACGTATTTTTGAGGCTAAAGCAATCGAAGAAGAGCTCGATACCTATAATCCTCTCATTCCAGATGGAAGTAACTGGAAAGCAACCTTTATGATTGAATTTGGAGATGAAACTGAGCGAAGAAAAGCATTGGCAAAAATGAGAGGGATAGAGGACACGATTTGGATGCAGGTTGAAGGTCACGACAGAATCATAACCTTTGCAAATGAAGATATGGAAAGAACCAATGATGATAAAACCTCAGCAGTTCATTTTCTTCGATTTGAACTGGATGAAGACATGGTAGCTTCCTTGAAAAAAGGGGCTAATTTATCGGCAGGCATTTCGCATGCTGAATATCATCATATTGTTGAGGTGGTTCCCGATAAAACCCGGGAATTGTTATTGGAAGATTTAGATTAAAGGGCACTGCTATTAATCCTGGGTGAGAT
>CAYRXP010000144.1:0-2974 GCA_964428145.1 uncultured Enterobacteriaceae bacterium | reverse complement strand
ATGCTTGGCACCAGCACCATGCACAATATCTAATATTTTTATGCTTGGCACCAGAGCAAGGCGCGAAGTGACTGGCCTCTCAACGATATCCTGTCGTCGCGGCTATTGGAGATTTTGGGTTCAATAGGCTTATCCATGAATTAATAGCGGTGTCCTGAACACGATTCACAGTAGTCACTGCATGACACCTGTTGTATCCTCGCACCCTGTCTGAAACATTAATTTCTTTTAATAAAAAGACCTGTTCTGAGAGGATAACCGCACTTGAGCCAGAGTTATGATGCATCCGATATCGAAGTACTCACCGGACTGGATCCCGTTCGAAAACGTCCCGGCATGTATACCGACACCAGCCGGCCGAACCACATGGTACAAGAGGTGGTCGATAATAGTGTTGATGAGGCAATATCCGGATATGCAGAAAAAATAGAAGTGACTCTCCACAAAGACGAATCGATTTCTGTGCGTGATGATGGCCGTGGTATGCCTGTCGATAAACATCCAGGAGAAAAGGTCTCTGGCGTCGAAGTGATTATGACCAGACTGCATGCGGGCGGAAAATTTTCTAACAAGAATTACCAATTCTCAGGTGGTTTGCACGGTGTTGGTGTCTCAGTTGTTAATGCACTATCCAGCAGGCTTGATGTGCATGTGAAGCGTGGTGGTAAGAAGTACAGTATGTCCTTTGCCTGTGGGGAAGTGAAATCAAAACTCAAAAGCATTGGCGATGTAGGTAAACGAAATACAGGAACAACCATCCAGTTTTGGCCCGATAAAAAATATTTCGATACAATTAAAATATCAATTCCCAGACTGAAGCATGTGTTGCGTGCAAAGGCTGTTTTATGTCCAGGTCTGCACGTTTTTTTCGTCGACGAAATTAATAAGGAAAAAAATGATTGGCATTACGCCGATGGATTAAAGACCTATCTGACTGATGCGTTAGCGGGTTATGATTTGCTTCCTCCAGAACCGTTTCTTGAAAGCATGAAAGGTGATCATGAAGCTGTTGACTGGGCGGTGCATTGGTTGCCGGAAGAAGGTGAGCTGATCACGGAAAGTTATGTAAATCTGGTGCCGACTGTTCAGGGTGGAACACATGTCAACGGGTTAAGGTTAGGACTATTAGAGGCCATGAGAGAATTTTGTAACTCACGTAATTTATTACCTCGTGGTATTAAACTTACCGCTGAAGATGTTTGGGAACGTTGTAACTATATATTATCTGTCAAGCTGGATGATCCACAATTTTCGGGACAAATCAAAGAACGTCTTTCGTCTAGAGAGTGTGCTGTCTTCGTCTCTGGTGTTGTCCGGGACAGCTTTAGTCACTGGCTACACCAACATATTGAAATGGGTGAACGGATTGCCGAACTTGCCATCGATCATGCACAAAAAAGATTAAAAGCCAGCAAAAAAGTCGTACGCAAAAAAATAGGCGGAGGGCCTGCATTACCAGGAAAATTAACGGATTGTTCAATGCAGGATCTATCCGTAACAGAACTATTTCTGGTCGAAGGGGATTCAGCGGGTGGTTCTGCCAAACAGGCGCGTGATCGTGAATTCCAGGCGGTGATGCCCCTGAGAGGGAAGATATTAAATACCTGGGAAGTCGATTCATCACAGGTACTTTCCTCAAAAGAAGTACATGATATTGCGGTTGCTATTGGCGTTGACCCAGGATCGGATAATCTCGATGGTCTTCGTTATGGGAAAATTTGTGTACTTGCTGATGCTGATTCTGATGGGGCACATATCGCCACTTTATTATGCGCCCTGTTCATGAAACATTTTCGGCCACTGGTGGAAAATGGTCACATTTATATTGCTACGCCTCCGTTATACAGAATTGATGTAGGAAAGGAGGTTTTTTACGCACTGGACGAATCTGAAAAGCAGGGAGTTCTGGACAAGATTTCAGCTGAGAAAAAGAAAGGTAAAGTGGGTGTACAGAGATTCAAGGGCTTGGGTGAGATGAATCCCTTACAACTGCGCGAGACAACGATGGCACCAGAAACTCGACGTTTAGTTAAACTTACATTACCTGATGTTATAAAGGCCGAAAGAATGATGGACATGCTACTTGCTAAAAAACGGGCATCAGACCGGAAAGATTGGTTAGAATCTAAAGGTAACCTTGCGGCTATCTAGTAAACCACGCCCAATTCCACTGGATTAAACCCCGTAACACTGGTTGTTTATAGAGGAAAAGAAATTGTCCGACAATATAAATTTTGATTTTGAACAGAACGAACAAAGACCGCTACAGGATTTTGCAGAGCAGGCATATCTTGATTATTCCATGTACGTCATTCTGGACAGGGCATTGCCTCACATTGGTGATGGGTTAAAGCCTGTTCAGAGGCGCATCATTTATGCCATGTCAGAACTTGGCTTGAAGTCTGTTTCAAAATATAAAAAATCGGCCCGTACAGTGGGCGACGTGATAGGTAAATTTCATCCTCATGGTGATTCAGCATGCTATGAAGCCATGGTGCTAATGGCACAGCCATTTACATATCGTTATCCCTTGATTGATGGCCAGGGTAACTGGGGATCGTTGGATGATCCAAAATCTTTTGCAGCGATGCGCTATACAGAGTCAAAACTCATGCCATATGCCGAAGTCCTTTTGAGTGAGTTGGGACAGGGGACTGTTGGATGGGGGCCTAATTTTGATGGCACACTGCAGGAACCTGGCTTATTGCCTGCACGGCTACCAAATATTTTGCTGAATGGCACAACAGGTATTGCCGTAGGCATGGCGACAGATATCCCACCACATAACCTGACAGAGGTAACAAGTGCCTGTATACGTCTGCTGGAATCACCGAAATCGACAGTGGAAGAACTTTGTGAACATGTTAAAGGGCCGGATTTCCCTACCAATGCTGAAATCATTACTTCCAGGAATGACATCCTGGAGCTTTACAAGAGTGGGGGCACCAGAACTCACTTTGCGGGCACAGACCTA
>CAYRXP010000143.1:0-4851 GCA_964428145.1 uncultured Enterobacteriaceae bacterium | reverse complement strand
TTTCTGGGCATTTTTCTTTTGTACATTTCTCAGTCAGTAATACAAAAATCAATGCCAGTAATGCGGGTGAGCCCTGCACAAACAGAATACTTATCTTGGCCGTTATTGCGCCAAAAATTCCTGCGACGATAATGCAACTCAGAAAGAATACTTTGAAAGCTATATCTTTTTTTACAAGACCGACTATCAGTCCTGCAGCCAGAAAACCGTTATAAAGACCCTGGTTCATAGCCAATACTGCTGAGTTGGCTGCGAACTCCGGGGTCGTGGCAAAGACTTTATAACCAACAGGGTGATCCCACAGGAACATTTCAAGTATGAGAAAAACAATATGCAGAATTGCAACGAACAAAACCATGAGGTGACTGAATATCTTTATATTTTATTCTCTCTGTTCACAAAGTTTTAGTGTCGTTTTATTAATAGTGAATCAATGAGTGCACCCGATATTTAGAGAGTAGTTTCCTCCCGTTTAATTCATCGAGTTCGATAACAAAGGCGCACGCGCAAACTTCAGCGCCAAGTTTTTCTATCAACTGACAGCTGGCAACGGCAGTACCACCAGTTGCTATTAAATCATCAACCAGTAAAACTTTGTCATTGCTATCCAGTGCATCTGTATGGACTTCTAACGATGCCGAACCGTATTCAAGGTTGTAAGAAATAGTTTCAATGTCATAGGGTAATTTCCCGGGTTTGCGTAAAGGGACAAAACTGACGCCCATTTCCCATGCAGCGAGACTGCCAAAGATAAAACCTCTTGCCTCCATAGCAACAATTGCAGTGATTTCTTCGCCCAGAAAGGGGTGTATCAATTGGTTGACAGCCAAACGTAACATCATCGGATTTTTGACCAGTGGTGTGATATCCTTGAACTGTATTCCCGGTTTCGGGAAGTCGGGGATATTGCGGATGTGAGCTTTAAGCCGATCCATGAATCGTTCTCCAGTGATAATAATTATTGCCCATCATTACTCTTTTCGTGCTTAGGTTCTTTGCGGATTGTGACGTCATCATCATCTTCCAACGTTTCTGGAGGTAAAAGTGTGGTGTCTGTAACAGTTAGCGCTTCTTCATCAGTTAGTTCATCAGCACTGTTTTCACTTTGTGCGTTTGTTTCTTCTACCTCCTCTTGTTCAGCTTTATCCTGTTTCCCCACCTTTTTAACAAAGGTCGTTAATTTCTTGATCCAGCTATTGCCTTCATCTTCTGCTTTTTGCGCCATATGTGTAAGCGTTAGGTAATCTGTTTTACCCGTACCTAATACGGGTAATTCTTCAGCCAGCAATACTTTCCTTGGTAAATAAAGTTCACCATGTTTATCTTTTTTGATCTGCACCTGAAAATGTTTTCTCAAGGCATCTTTGTTATCCGTTATCAGGATGATCTTTTCACCTTTCCTATCATCTGGCAGGCTGACGGCGGCATGGTTAAATCCCGGCCAGGTTTGTGTGGCCAATTCCTCCACTGCTGTCAGAGATACCATTTCGCCACCTATCTTTGCGAAACGTTTTGCTCTCCCTAGAATATAAAAATATCCATTATCATCAACCCTGGCGATATCCCCCGTGTCGTGCCATCCCGGCCCCCTGTTAGATGCGGGGGCTTGTATTTCACCATCGGTATCGGCAATCAAATAACCCAGCATGACGTTTGGTCCTTTCACAAAAAGCCTGCCCCCTACTTCAATTCCCTCAACCGGTTCCAGGTAATACGTCATATTCGAAACAGGACGGCCAACAGCGCCAGGTTTGTTTTCCATGGGGGTGTTCACAGAAATCACAGGACTTGTTTCTGTCACGCCATATCCCTGATAAATGCGGATTCCAAACTTTTCCATCCAGGTTTGCTGTGTTTCATCACGCAACTTCTCAGCGCCTGCTACAGCATAGCGTAAGGTGTGAAAATCGTAGGGGTGAGCATGACGTGCATAAGCCCTAAAAAAGGTGTTTGAACCGAACAGGATGGTCGCCTCCAGTTCATAGATTAATTCGGGGATAGTGCGGTAATGTAATGGTGTTGGATAAAGGAATACTTTACTGCCACCAAACAGTGGCATCAGGAAGCCGGCATTCAGACCAAAGGTATGAAACAGAGGCAAGCATGAAAAAATTAAGTCCTGGGGTGTGAAATTGATATGACAACTGACTTGCGCGTAATTTGAAAGTGTATTGCTGTGCGAGAGCACAACGCCTTTGGGTAAACCTTCAGAACCAGAAGTAAATAGGATAACTGCGGGGCTGTCTGGAGAAATCCCTTTTGATATCCGGCGATAATGAGCGACTGGATAAAAGCTTCTGATCAACCCTGCTAATTTATCAATGACTGAAATACGATCACGGAAATCTTCCAGATAAATCAAACAGACTTTCTCTTCAAGTGCAGTTGCCAATTCTTCCAGATCGGCATTCTCAATAAATTTTCTTGAAGTATAAATTGTTTTGATTTTGCCTGTTTCACAAGATCGAAGCACGGCCTGGGTGCCCCCTGTAAAATTTATCATTGCCGGGACACGGGCTGCGTACTGAACTGCAAGAAAAGTCACCGAAGTACCTATTACATTTGGCATCATGATTCCGACATGTTCGTCCGTTTCAGTGTTCTTGCGAATGGCTCTGCCAAGTATCATTGCCTTTGTTATTAGCTGTTTGTATGAAACAGGTTCACGATTGATGTCTTCAAGGATTAGTCTGTCTTTCCCATAACGTTCTGCAGCATTTAACATCGCAGCAAAGATGGTAGTGCGATGATTAAAAGAACTGTAAGTCAGCAAATACATGATGTCCTGCATTTTGGTTGCTGCATGTTTTCTACGTTCGTGTCCTTGAATGTTCCCATCTATCTCAATCGTTACAGGGGGGAGGATGGTTAGTTTGATACGTGGAAACCAGACGATGTGTCCCTGCTTTTCCAAGTATGAAAATGGGGTAAATTTCGCGCCATCTATTGCAATAGGCAGTATCGTTGCACCGGATTTGTCTGCAATGAGTCCCGGACCTTCATAAATCTTCATTAAAGAGCCGGTAGTCGTGATTCTTCCTTCAGGAAAAATGACGGCTTTTTTATCCTGAGAAAGAAATTTGACCATGGACCTTACCGATAAGGGATTTGCTGGGTCCATGATGAATAAATCAACAAACATCTGGCTAAACCTGGAAGTAATTTTGCTGGCGATACGCGTATTAATGGCAAAAGTCGGTGTCTCTGGTAACCAGGCATAAAGTAATATGCAATCAAGCAGTGATGTATGATTTGCAACTATCAAAACGCGATCACCCGCTTCCTGATAGTGTTCCATACCGGTTACTTCAACGCGATATAAAAGTCTGAGAAGACATCGAAGCAGGAACTTGAGAAGTTTAATCATAGGACGTTAACTTACACTAACATCCTGGTATTGAAAACCTTATGCGTCCTTGGGGGGTGTCCCTAGATAGATATCCAATACCTGCCCTGGTTTGATGTAGCGATTTTTCGCAAGATTGTTCCATTTTTTGATTTGTTTGATAGAGACACCAAAGCGTTGTGATATCAACCAGAGTGAATCACCATCCAGTACGGTGTAACTAACAAGCTGTGGATTACCATCGGACGTTTTATCTGAAACAACATGCACGATCTTTGCGGTTTTATCAGTTTCTTCTTCAACCCAGATTTCAAGTTTTTTCCCAGGCCGTAAGATTGATCTACTCGAGAGTCCGTTCCAGGCACAGAGTTGTTTCACGCTGATGCCATAATGCCGACCAATGTCCCATAAATTGTCACCACGCTTGATCGTGTAGACATATCGTTGGCCATCGCCACTGCGTTTCAGGCCTTTATAGCGACGTGAGTCGAGACTCAGGCTGTAATGCTTTAAAGGTTTCTGCGCCGTGGGAATCAAGAGCGAGTGGCCGGCGCGAATGGTATTGCTCCGCAGACGATTGACCTGTTTCAGTGTGGAAACATCAGTTCTATATTTTGTTGCGATAAGCCCGAGTGACTCACCTTTTTTAATTTTATGTTGCTGCCATTTTATGCGGTCATCAAATGAGAGTGTGGCAAGTTTATTTTCGAAAGCAGTTACCTTGTCGACCGGAATTAACAATCGGTGTGGACCTTCTGGATCGGTGGCCCATCGATTAAAACCTGGGTTCAATGTATATAGTTCTTCAATAGATAACTCAGAAAGTTCTCCTGCGGTTGCAAGATCAATCTGACCGTTAATATCTACTTGCTTGAAATAGCGGATATTTGTGATTGGTTTAAGCGTAATTTTATATTTACCCGGATTGGATACGATTTCGGCAACTGCAAGCAGACTCGGAACATAACCACGTGTTTCTCTTGGTAGCCTTAGTGAGAAGAAATCAGTGGGTTTACCCGCTTTTTTGTTACGCTTGATTGCCTTGCTGACATTCCCTTCACCTGAGTTATACGCGGCCAGAGCTAACAACCAGTCCCCATTGAATTCCTGGTGGAGTTTTTGTAGGTAATTCAGGGCGGCACCGGTTGCTGCAACAATATCTCTACGACCGTCATACCACCAGTTTTGTTTCAGGCCATAAATTCTGCCAGTGCCGGGTATAAATTGCCATATCCCGGAGGCACGGCTGCGAGAATAGGCAAAGGGGTTGTATGCGCTTTCAATAATGGGTAAAAGTGCAAGATCCAGTGGCATATTCCGCTTTTCAAGTTCCTCAACAATATAATACAAATAAGGTTCAGCACGTCCTGACACACGATCAAGATATGCCTGATTCCTTGCAAACCATGCCAGTTTACTTGCGGTTGTCTTCTCTGAAATATTTCTTGTCAGTGTTAGTCCAGACCCAATTCGTTTCCATACGTCAGCTTCTTGTGTTGTTAATC
>CAYRXP010000142.1:0-4861 GCA_964428145.1 uncultured Enterobacteriaceae bacterium | reverse complement strand
AGAAGCTATCCAGGAAATAATGGATGTCCTGGATAGACATAGTGACAAATATTCACCATTCTTGTTGCGGGCTGTTGAACATGCAATCCGTACGAATCACAAGGACCGACCACAAACTGTAGATGAATGGCGTACAATGCTATCTGATCCCAATTTATCGACTGCAACCCAATGGCGTTACGCGGAGAACAGCTTTAAAAAGAAGTCAGCAAATAAACGGGAAGAGAAGAAAAGGATTCACTGGAAGGATTATCTCGTATTTGGATCTTTGATAATCGCGCTGGCTGCATTGACATATACCTACCTGCAAAATAGCTAGATAAATTCTAATTAAGTGCGTCCCTGTACTGTACCCAGCGAAGAGTTTCCCCGAAAAATAATAAAGGAGAATCGGCAGCGTTATCACGGTCAGGGAGAATATTTTTTCCTGATTAACAAATTACTTATTCATTAAAATAAACACGATTTTAGTCAAAAATAGTCACTATTTCAGTGATTGTTGCGTTGCGAGATTGTATACTGTCAGCATAGTTAAACAGGTGTAGACAAAGCCAGATGTTTGTTACTTGGTTGCATGTGTTTTTCTTCAGTTTTTTTGGATAGAAAAGGTGTAACAAACGAGATGCTGGAAAATTATTTTCCCATTCTTTTATTCGTTGTCATCGGCCTGGTATTGGGTGTTTCAATGCTCGTTATCGGGTTTGGTCTGGGCAAAATCATGGGGCATGCCCGCCCGGATAGCGCAAAACTGTCCCCCTATGAGTGTGGTTTTGAAGCATTTGAGAATGCCCGCATTAAATTTGACGTTCGTTATTACCTCGTTGCCATTTTATTCATCATCTTCGATCTCGAAATCGCATTTCTGTTTCCCTGGGCTGTCGTCATTGACGAAATAGGCATGGCAGGGTTTTGGGCGATGATGATATTTCTTGCGGTGCTTGTGATTGGCTTTATTTATGAATGGCGAAAAGGAGCTCTGGAATGGGAGTAGCACAGCAAACTGGAGCCATGGATGCTGACCATGAGATGGAAGGAACGGTACACGAGAAAGGCATCGTCACGACAACGGTGGATAATGTTGTTAATTGGGCCAGAACAGGATCTATGTGGCCAATGACCTTTGGTCTGGCGTGCTGTGCTGTTGAAATGATGCAAGCAGGTGCCTCTCGCTATGATTTGGATCGCTTCGGTGTGATTTTCAGACCGAGCCCCCGCCAGTCTGATGTCATGATAGTTGCGGGGACATTGGTCAATAAAATGGCTCCTGCGCTACGAAAAGTGTATGACCAGATGGCCGAACCACGCTGGGTTATTTCCATGGGTTCCTGTGCTAACGGAGGCGGGTATTATCACTATTCCTATGCCGTTGTCAGAGGCTGTGATCGTATCGTCCCTGTGGATGTCTATGTGCCCGGTTGCCCGCCAACAGCCGAAGCACTTTTGTTCGGCATCATACAGTTACAAAATAAAATCAAGCGGACTAACACGATAGCGCGCTAGTTTAAGTCTACGCAAATAAAAACATTTATATAATGTATGACAAGTTCTGTTGAAAGATTAACAACATCCCTGAGCCAGCGTTTTGGGGATGCGTTAACGGATATTCATGTTGCCTGTGGACAGGCAGTGATTGAATTAAAGCCAAATCACTTGCTTACCGTTTGTCAGTCACTCAAAGATGAAGAAGCATATTCGTTTGAGCAGTTAATCGATCTTTGTGGCGTTGATTACTCTACTTATGGCAAGGCAGACTGGGAGACTCAAAGCTCTTCCGACACCGGGTTCAGCCGTGGTGTCAGCAAAGACATTTTTGATGATGAAGCAGAAGCAAGGCCTCGTTTTGCTGTCGTTTATCATTTATTGTCGATTAGGAACAATCATCGTTTACGCGTTCGCTGCATGATTGATGAAGCACCTGCAAAGATTGAGTCTGTGGTCAATATCTGGGCCTCAGCGAACTGGTATGAGCGTGAGGCATTTGATTTATTCGGAATACTCTTTGATGGGCATCCCGATCTCAGAAGAATTCTGACGGATTACGGTTTTATAGGACACCCATTCAGGAAAGATTTTCCACTGGAAGGTAATGTTGAAGTTCGCTATGACCCCGAACAAAAACGTGTGGTTTATCAGCCCGTCACAATCACCAATCGTGTTCTGGTACCCAGAGTGATTCGCGACGACAATCGTCACGAGAATATCGATAAATCAGGATTAAAAGATGCCTGAAATTCGTAATATGACAATGAATTTTGGGCCGCAGCATCCAGCAGCGCACGGTGTCCTACGTCTGGTTCTGGAATTGGATGGTGAGGTCATTGAAAGGGCAGATCCCCACATTGGTTTGTTACACCGTGGCACGGAAAAATTAGCTGAATCTAAACCATACAACCAGAGTATCGGTTATATGGACAGACTCGATTATGTTTCCATGATGTGTAATGAGCATGCCTATGTGATGGCGATAGAAAAATTGATGGGCATCACACCACCCATTCGCGCCCAATATATACGCGTCATGTTTGACGAGATAACACGTATCTTGAATCATCTCATGTGGTTAGGCACACACGCATTGGATATCGGCGCGATGACCATGTTTTTGTATTGTTTTCGTGAGCGCGAAGATCTTATGGATTGTTATGAAGCCGTTTCTGGAACAAGGATGCATGCAACCTACCTTCGTCCCGGTGGCGTCTATCGGGATCTCCCGGATACCATGCCTCAGTATGAAGTGTCAAAATGGCATAACGAAAAAGAAATAAAAAATATGAATGAGGAAAGACAGGGTTCCTTACTGGATTTTATCGAAGCATTCACAGACAAATTTCCTGGCTGTGTCGATGAGTATGAAACATTATTAACGGATAACCGCATCTGGAAGCAGCGTACTGTTGACATTGCCGTGGTCTCACCAGAACGCGCATTGCAACTGGGTTTTACAGGGCCCATGTTAAGAGGTTCAGGGATCGAATGGGATCTACGTAAAAAACAAACATATGATATTTACGACAGGGTCGATTTTGATATCCCGGTCGGCACGAATGGTGATTGTTATGATCGTTATCTAGTGCGTGTTGAAGAGATGCGCCAGGCGAATCGTATTATCAAGCAATGTGTTGATTGGTTAAGACAAAATCCGGGTCCGGTGATTCTGGAGGACCATAAATTTACACCACCAAAACGTGAGGAGATGAAAGGTGATATGGAGTCACTCATTCATCACTTCAAATTATTTACAGAGGGCTATTGTGTACCAGAAGGTGAGGTGTATTCAGCAGTAGAACATCCAAAAGGTGAATTTGGTATTTACCTGATTTCTGACGGTGCAAATAAACCCTTCAGGGTAAAAATACGTGCAGCTGGATTTGCACATTTGTCAGCCATGGATGAAATGGTCAGAGGCCATATGTTGGCTGATGTGGTGACGGTGATCGGGACTCAAGACATTGTCTTTGGGGAAATCGATCGGTAAAAAATGTGAAATGTTAAAGGTGAAGTGTGAAATGCAAATATCAAAAATACTTTTTACTTTTCACGTTTAACTCTTCGCGAATAACATGAGAAATTATAAAAACATTTAATAATGGTTAAGACGAATAACAACAAACTATCTGAACATGCTCGATCAGAGATCGATCGCTGGATAAAAATATATCCGGAAGATCAAAAGCAATCTGCGGTGCTGGCTGCCTTGCGTGAAGTACAGCATGAAAATCAGGGTTACTTGACCACAGAATTAATGGATGCAGTTGCAGAATATCTCGAGATGCCACTCATTGCTGTTTATGAAGTTGTTGCATTTTATTCTATGTTGGAAACAGAAAAGGTGGGGCGACACAGTATTTCTGTATGCACTAACATTTCATGTATGTTGAACGGCTCAGATGAAATTGTGCAACACATTGAGAAAAAATTGGGCATCAAGATAGGTGAATCAACTGAGGATGGCCGCTATTACCTGAAACAGGAGGAGGAATGTCTTGCTGCCTGTTGTGCTGCGCCAATGATGATGGTTGACCATGTTTATCACGAAAACCTGACCCCTGAAAAGGTCGATGAAATTCTGGAAAAACTGGGGTAGTTCGCGCATGGAAAAGTTAAATCAGGTCTGTTTTGCAACATTTCAATTTGACGAACCCTGGACGCTTGAAAATTATCGCAAGGTGGGTGGTTATGAAGCCTGGTCAAAAATCATTCGTGATCGGATACCTCCTGAGAAAATTATTGAAGAGGTTAAAGAATCAGGGCTACGCGGACGTGGTGGTGCCGGTTTTCCAACGGGCCTGAAATGGAGTTTCATGCCACAAAATTTTGACGGCCCAAAGTATGTGATCTGCAACTCTGATGAAAGCGAACCCGGAACGTGCAAGGATCGTGATATTTTGCGGTTCAATCCCCATTCTCTGGTGGAAGGATTGGCCATTGCCTGTTATGCCATGGGAACAAAGGTGGCGTACAACTATATACGAGGGGAATTCATGGATGAGCCTTTTCAGCGTTGTGAAAATGCACTGAAAGAGGCTTACGAACAGGGATATATAGGTCGCAATATCATGGGCTCGGATGTTGAAATAGATATCTACACTACCCTGGGTGCAGGTGCCTACATCTGTGGTGAAGAAACTGCATTGCTCGAATCATTGGAAGGTAAAAAAGGACAGCCACGATTCAAGCCACCTTTCCCTGCCAATTATGGCCTGTATGGCAAGCCAACCACAATCAATAACACAGAATCCTTCGCTTCTGTTCCCTCGATCATCAAAAATGGTGCCAAATGGTTTTCTGAAATGGGTGTGCCCAACAGCGGTGGCAGCAAGTGTTTTTCAGTCAGTGGCCATGTCAATAATCCGGGTAATTT